>CAYSYY010000029.1:6735-15302 GCA_964435265.1 uncultured Gemmatimonadota bacterium | reverse complement strand
ATCGCCACCCCGGCCACCGGTTCCTTGATCGGAACCCCGGTATCCATGAGCGCCAGGGTGGCGGCGCAGACCGTCGCCATGCTCGAGGAGCCGTTGGACTCCAGGATGTCGGAAACGATCCGGACGGTGTAGGGGAAGTACTCCTCGGTCGGGATGATCGGCCGCAGGGCCCTTTCGGCGAGGGCTCCGTGCCCGATCTCCCTGCGGCTGGTTCCCCGGATGGGGCGCACCTCGCCCACGCAGAAGGGCGGGAAATTGTAGTGGAGCATGTACGACTTCCACGACTCCCCTTCGAGCTCGTCGAGCTTCTGCTCATCCTGCTTGGTCCCGAGGGTGACCGCCGCCAGCGCCTGGGTCTGCCCGCGGGTGAAGAGCGCCGAGCCGTGGGTGCCGGGCAGCACTCCCACTTCGCAGGCGATATCCCGGACCTCTTCGGGTCGTCGTCCGTCGATCCTCAGTCCACTGGTGACGATGCGGCGGCGCATGTCTTCGCTCTGGATATTGTGGGTGATATCCCAGATGAACCGCTGCTGGTCGGTATATTCCTCTTCGGTGGCCTCGCGGGCCAGCGCCATGATCTCATCCATGGCGTCTTCCCGGGCGTGCTTTTCGGCGATCTCGTTGACCGCGATGATCCGGTCCCTGGTCAGGTCGGTGATCCGGCTGTTGAAATCATCGATCGCAACTATTGGGGTATACGCCTGCGTCGGCTTGCCGACCTCCGCTCTGAGCTCCTCGATCACGGCGACGATAGGCTTGATGTGCCCGTGGGCGAACTCCAGAGCGGCGACGATCTCATCTTCACCGGCCATGCGGGCTCCGCCCTCGACCATGACGATCGAATCATTCGATCCGGCCACCACCAGGTCGAGGGTGGATTCATCGAGCTGACTGAAAGTGGGATTGAGGACGAGTTCGCCGTTGATCTTCCCGACCCGGACCCCCGCGATGATCCTCTGGAAGGGGATGTCCGAAATGGCCAGCGAGGCGCTCGCTCCGGTCAGGCCGAGGAAGTCCGCATCGTTCTCGCGATCGTGCGAGATTATGTTGACGTGGACCTGGACTTCGTTCTGGTAATCCTTCGGGAAAAGGGGGCGGATCGACCGGTCGATCTGCCGGGCCGAGAGGATCTCCTTCTCGCTCGGGCGCCCTTCCCGTTTGAAGAAACCGCCGGGGATCTTCCCGCTGGCATAGGCTTTCTCACGATACTCCACCGTGAGGGGGAAGAACGGCAGTTCCTTGGGGGTGCGGGAGGCGGTTGATGCGACCAGCACAACGGTACCGCCGTACTGTACCCAGACGGCACCGGCCGCCTGGCGCGCGACCTTCCCGGTCTCTATACTGAGGATGCGTCCCCCCACCTCGAGTTCTTTTCTCACTGTCATCACATTCTACTCTCTCTGTCGGGTCTCTTCCGACGGGTCCTTCCCGTCGCTGGCACCCGGTTACTTCCTGAGCCCGAGTTCCTCGATCAGTTTTCGATAGCTCTCGACGTCCTTCCGGCGCAGGTAATCAAGCAGGCGTCGCCGCTGGCCCACCATCTTCAGCAAACCCCGCCGGCCGGCATGATCGGTGGGGTGTGCGCGCAGGTGATCGGTCAGGTAGGTTATCCGCCCGGTCAACAGGGCGATCTGGACCGCTGAGGATCCGGTGTCGTCGCTGGTTCGGCCGAACTTGTCGATGAGGGCCGATTTGTCCTCTCTCGTGAGTGTCACTCAGTGTTCCTCCTGTGACATGATCCGTTGCACGTCTTCGACATCCCGTTCCATCTGCCCGATGAGCGCCTTGGGGTCGGAGAATGCGACCTCGTCCCTGAGGCGGGTGTGGAATGACACCTCGAGCCGATCGCCGTAGATGTCGTCTTCGAAATCGATCAGGTGGACCTCGATGGTGCGGGCCCCCGATCCGAATGTGGGACGCCGACCGATACTGCAGGCGCCCGTCACGGTACCTCCGCGCACCCCGACCCCGACCGCGTAGATGCCGTTGCCGGGGATGCACTTCTCCTCTGTTGACACGGCCAGGTTGGCGGTCGGAAAGCCGAGGCGCCGCCCCCGCCCGTCGCCGCGCACCACCAGACCGCTCAGCTGGTACGGCCGCCCCAGCATGGCCGCGGCCTGACCGACGTCTCCGACCTCGAGGAGACGTCGGATAAGGGTGCTGGTGATGGCCTTTCCGTTGTCGCGGACCGCGTCCACAACCTCGAGCTCGAAGCCCAGCTCAGGGGCCAGCTCCCGCAGAAGACCTTCGCGTCCCCGCCGGCCCTGCCCGAAAGCGTGATCGTGCCCCAGAACGAGGAACTTCACCCCCAGTCTTCCGACCAGGATGCTCCGGACGAAGTCCTCGGCTCCGAGCTCACTCACCTCGCGGTTGAAGGGCAGGATCACCACCGCATCGAGCTCGTACTCCTGCAGCAGCGGCAGCTTCTCCTCCCGGGTGGTCAGCAGGGGCGGCGCGGTGCCGGGTGCGATCACCCGCTGGGGATGAGGCTCGAAAGTGAGCAGTACCCCCGCCCCGCCGCGCTCGGCCGCTATCTCGCGAACCCTTGTGAGCAGGCGCTGGTGCCCCCGGTGGATCCCGTCGAAGGCCCCGATCGTGATGACCGGAAAGGGCGTCGCCGGAGGCGGGTTCTCGAGCCCGAACAGGACCTTCATGAGCTACTCCCCGTACCCCGGCGGCGCGGTCAGGACAGTCCGGGGCTGGAAGAGACCGTCACCACCTACCACCACCAGTCGACCGACCGCGATCAGGTCGTCGCGGCAGAGTACGCCGACGTGCGAGGCTTCCTCGGCGTGACGCACCGCGTCCGCCGGGAGCCGGAGCTCGTTGCCGTGGGCGAGCCGCCTGGCCTGAGCCGGGGTCACTTCGATCAGCATCTCCCGCGGGAGCAGTTCCCGCATCGGGCGGACCCAATCCCGCACATATCCCTCCCCCTCCGGCCGGGCCAGGGGGAAGGCCTGGTCGACTGTGAAGGGACCTATGCCGGTCCGCCGCAGGTTCAGGAGATGACCGCCGACTCCCAGCTGCTCGCCGACATCGCGGGCCAGGGCACGCAGGTATGTGCCCGTGCCTACGACCGCCCGGAACGAGAGATCGGGCGCGGTGAAACCGATGAATTCGAGGTCGTAGATGGTTACGTCCCGGGCCTCGAGTTCGGCCGCCTCGCCCCGGCGGGCCAGCTTGTACGCGGGTTCGCCCTCGACCTTCACGGCCGAGTACTGCGGCGGCACCTGTTCGACCTCCCCCATCCACGAACCGAGCGCGTTCCGGAGGGCGCCGTCCTCGAGGGCTGTCAACGCCTCCGGAGCCGCGGTGTCGACCACCGCTCCGGTCAGATCGCAGGTGTCGGTCCTGATCCCCAGGCGCATCGTCCCCTCGTAGGACTTGCGATACTCCTCCAGGTACCGCATGAGCCGGGTGGCCCGGCCGACCAGGAGGATGAGCAGTCCGGTCGCGAAGGGATCCAGCGTTCCGGCGTGCCCGACTCTGGCCCCGCCCAGCGCCTTGCGGACCCAGCGGACGGCATCGAACGAGCTCCACCCGGCGGGTTTGTCCACGAGCACGAACCCGTTCCGGATCGCGTCGGCCGGTTCGCTGATCCCGGTCATGGCAGTTCCCGGCCGATCGCGTCCAGCAGCTTCGATCGGGCCGTCTCGAGGGGGCCCGGCAGGGAACACCCCGAAGCGTTCTCGTGCCCGCCGCCCCCCAGAACTTCGGCGATCGTCCGCACGTTCACCGTACCCCGGGAGCGCAGCGAAGCCCGGAAGACGTCGGTCTCGATCTGCCGGATGAAGGCACCGACCTCGACGCCTTCGATCCGGACCGTGAAATCCACGATCCCCTCGGTGTCCAGACCGCCGTCGGGAAAGAGGTCGGCGACTGTTTCGGACGGCATCGTCATCAGGCAGGTGCGCCCGTCGTGATGCAGCTCCAGACCTGCCAGGAGGCGGCCGAGCAGGCGGTAGAAGGGGAGCGGCCGCTGCAGATAGATCGTCTCGGCGATCGCGGCGGGATCGGCGCCGGCTGCGACGAGGGCGGAGGCGGTGCGCAGGCAGGCCACGGTGGTGTTGGCGTACTGGAACCGCCCGGTGTCGGTGAGGATCCCGGCGTAGAGCTGAGCGGCGATCTTCGGGGTCATCTCGATCCCGAGGAAGCAGGCCAGGTCGTACACGATCTCGGCCGCCGAGGCCCGGTGGGGATCCACGATGGCGATATCCCCGAAGAGGTCGTTGCTGATGTGGTGATCGAGGTTGACCTCCACCCGGTCGGGCCGGCACCACCGGTCGAGTGAGTCGAGCACCGCTCCGACCCGCTCGCGCTCCGAGGCATCGACAAACACCACCATGTCGAACCCGTGCTCACCGGCCGCCTCCTCCAGGGTGCCGGCACCGGTCTGGTGGACCCGATGGTCGATCAGGAACCGGTATTTCAGAGGGATCTCGTCGGTCATGACGATCTCGGCGTTCTTACCGGCCTGCTCCAGGATCGCCCGCACGGCCAGCGCACTGCCGATCGCATCGCCGTCGGGATTGACATGGGTGGTGACCAGTACGGTCTCCACCCCCTCGAGGGCGTGCGCGAACCTCTTCATGGCCTCAGTCATCATCACGCTCGTCAGCCAGCTGTTTCAGCAGGGCATCGATGCGGAACCCGTGCTCGATCGATTCATCGTACCGGAAACGGATCTCGGGAACGTGCCTGAGCCGGAGGTTCTCTCCCAGGCGGCGGCGGATGAATCCGGTGGCTGCCTTGAGGCCGGCCAGGGCATCGTCGGCCGCCTCGCCCTCGCCCACCACGATCCAGACCGTCGCCATTGAGAGATCGGTCGACATCTCGACATCCATGACGGTCACGAATCCGATCCGGGGATCACGCAGGTCGCGGGCGAGCAGCTCGGCTATGATGCGCTTGACCTCATCCGCGATCCGGTCTGTCCGCTTGAATCCACCCATCGTCTCAGGGGATGAACTCGAGGTGGTAGTCCTGCAGGTAGCAGGCGTGCTCGCGGTCGATGGTATCGACCACCTTGCTGAGAACCGCGTTCGCGAAGGAACGGTCGTTGCTCACCAGCGCCACGCCCAGTCGGGCGGACTGCAGGAGATCCTGTTTCTCGACCTCGGCGACCGAGATGTTGAAGTCGCGCCGGAGACGGGCGGTCAGGCGTTTCAGGATGCTCCGTTTCTCCTTCAGGGAGCGGCATCCGGGCAGGTGCAGATCGATCATGAGGGTTCCGAGCGTCATGGGTCTACAGGGTGCGGGCGATTTCTTCGCGCTCGTACCCTTCGATCACGTCACCGACCTTGATGTCGTTGAAGTTCTCGAGAGCGACGCCGCATTCGTACCCGTCCTTCACCTCCTTCACGTCTTCCTTGAACCGCTTCAGGCTCGCGACGCGACCGTCATAGATGACCACCCCCTCACGCACCAGGCGGACCCGTCCCCGGCGTTCGATCACACCCTCGACGACCATGCATCCGGCGATCGTTCCGGCCCTGGGAACGCGGAAGGTATCCCGCACCTCCAGACTGCAGGTCACCCGCTCCTCGATGAGCGGCTTCAGCAGACCCTCCAGACCCTGCCGGATATCCTCGACCGCCTCGTAGATGATGTCATAGGTGCGGATCTCCACTCCGGCCTGTTCGGCGGCCTCGCGGGCGTTGCGTGACGGCCGGACGTGGAAGCCGACGATGATCGCCTCCGAGGCCTGAGCGAGCATGACGTCGGTTTCGTTGATGGCCCCCACGCCCTTGTGGAGCACGTTGACCTGTACCTCATCGGTGCTGAGTTTCTGGAGCGAATCACTGAGTGCCTCGACCGACCCGTCGGCGTCACCCTTGACGATGAGCGGCAGGGCTTCGATCTCCCCCTCTTCGATCCTCTTCCGCACCTCGCTCAGGGCGGTCGACTCGCGCACCGCGAATTCCTGTTCGCGCCTGATCTGCTGCCGTTTCTGCGACAGCACCCGGGCTTCCCGCTCGTCCTTCAGGGTGTAGAAGGTATCCCCCGGCTGGGGGAGACCGTCGAACCCCAGGATCTGTACGGCCTGGGAGGGATGAACGTCGTGGCGCGGCCGGCCGCGAGGATCGAAGAGCGCCCTTGCCCGTCCCGAATACTGTCCGGCCAGGAAGGGATCCCCCTCGACCAGGACGCCCTTCTGCACCAGCACCGTCGCGACCGGACCGCGTCCGCGGTCGAGCTGGGATTCCAGCACCACCCCGCGGGCCAATCCGGTCCGGACCGAGGTGAGCTCGAGCAGGTCGGCCTGGAGGAGGATCATCTCGATCAGCCGGTCGACCCCCTCTCCCGTCTTGGCCGATACCTCGACGGCGACGGTCTCCCCGCCGAAATCTTCGACGATGATGCTGTGCTGGGTGAGCTGCTGCTTCACCCCGGCAGGATCGGCATCGGGGAGGTCGATCTTGTTGATCGCTACGATCAACGGTACCCCGGCGGCCTTGGCGTGGTTGATCGCTTCGACTGTCTGCGGCATGACCTTGTCATCGGCGGCCACGACCAGGACCACGATATCGGTAAGGGTCGCTCCCCGAGCCCGCATCGCCGTGAAGGCTTCGTGTCCGGGGGTATCGAGGAAGGTCACGTTCCCCCGCTCCGTCTCCACCTCATAGGCCCCGATATGCTGGGTGATGCCCCCCACCTCGCCGGCGACCACCTTGGTCTGGCGGATGTAGTCCAGGAGCGAGGTCTTCCCGTGGTCGACGTGTCCCATGACCGTCACTACCGGCGCCCGGTGTTCCTGCTCGCCGACCTCCTCATCCTCTTCCTCGAAATAGTCGGCTCCGTACTCCTCGATCGATTCGACGCTGTATCCGAACTCATCGGCGATGAACTCGATCGTCTCCATGTCGAGACGCTGGTTGATCGTCACCATGAGGCCGAGCCGGAAGCAGGCGGCGATGATGTCGTTGGCGCCCACGTTCATCTGTGAGGCCAGTTCCGAGACCGAGGCGAACTCGGTCACCTGGATGACCAGGAGCTCTTCCTCGACCCCCTCGAGTTCGGCTTCGTCGGTATCGCGCCGGCGCTTCTTCGGCCGGGCACGCCCGCTGCGCAGATCGGCGAGTGTTTCGCGGATGGTGGAGCGGACCTCTTCCTGGTCGATCTCGCGCCGGCCCTTCTTCCGCTTCTTCTTCCGGCGCGGCTCGACCTCGGAAGCGGGACGTTGAGCCGGGCGCCGTTCCTTGACCTGGGGCGCCCGTTTCTCGATGATGCGCGGCCCCGTTCCCTCGACCTCACGGGCTTCCATACTCTGCCGGATGCGTTCCCGCAGGCTGGCCCCGGTCAGCCGCCCGGCGGTGAGACCCTCCTCGCCCCCGACGGCGATCGCTTCACCGGCTTCTTCGGCCGAGGCCGCGATCTGGAGCTCCTCCCCGGTCCCTTCAGGTGCCGCTATCTCGTCCCCCTGCGGCTCACCGGCTCCCGCTGCGGCGGGGGCTGTCTCCTCCGCCCCGGGGCCGGCGGCGGCACTCACCGCCAGCTTCTCTTCGGCCTGTCGTTTCAGCTCCTGGGCCTGACGGCGCAGCCGCTCCTCTTCACTGCGAACCCGGCCGAGCTTCTCGGCGAGTTTCACGGCTTCATCGGCGGCCCGCACTCTGGGGTGCCGCACCTCGGCCTCGCGGACAGGCTCCTCCTCACGCCCCTTCCGCTCGGCGGTGTCGGCCTCCTTCCTGGTCCGGGCTGCTTCTTTCTCGGCTTCCTTGATGGCCTTGCGTTTCTCGGCGACTTCCTTCTTCCGGGCCGCTTCAGCCTTCGCCTCGGCCTTCTGCCCCTCGAAATACTCCGCCACCGCGGCGAGCATATCTTCATTCACCGGGCTCATATGGCTTCTGATCTCGAAATTCAGCTGCCGCAGGACATCCATCATGGCCTGACTCGAGACCTTGAACTGTCTGGCCAGCTCGTAGACTTTATTCTGCTTGGTCAAGCGTTCCTCCGTGTGCGATGCGCGACCTCCCCGGCCGAGCCCCGGTCCGCCACCGCGGAACCGGGTGTCCCGCCGATCCTGAGAACCGCGTCCGCAAGCCCTGCGTCGGTGACGGCGACCACCGCCGTCTCACCGCGACCGAGGGCGTTCCCCAGATCAACTTTGGAGCCGCAGACGAGAAGCGGCACCTCCGCCTCCCTTCCGGACCGCGTCATCAGCCTGACGAGGGCGAGGCCGGCGTCGCGGCTCATGACGATCAGGGCGGCGGACCGGTGGCGCAGCGTCTCCCGCACGGCCTCGCGGCCCACCGCCAGGTTCCCGCCCTTCCGGGCGAGCCCGAGATAGGCGTAGATCTCGTTCTCCGGCAACCGGTTCACACCACCGTCTCCGTCCCCGCCGGTTCATCGGGAACGACCTCATCCGGTTCTGCCGGACCGTCTATCCCGGGTTCTGGTTCAGAGACGACCGCAACCGGTTCGTCGATCTCCGCCCTTTCGGACTCGGGTTCAGAGACGACCGCAACCGGTTCGTCGATCTCCACCGGTTCGTCGACCTCCACCGGTTCGTCGACCTCCGCCGTTTCAGGCTCGGGTTCAGGGACAATCGCGACCGTTTCGTCGACCTC
>CAYSYY010000029.1:0-6725 GCA_964435265.1 uncultured Gemmatimonadota bacterium | reverse complement strand
GCCGTTCCGGACTCGGTTTCCGGCGCCTCCTCGACCGGTTCGTCCGCCCCCTCGGGTCCGGTTCCCGGTTCCGGTCCGCCCGGTTCTTCCTCAGAGGCCCGGACGGCCGAGACGGCCTCCTCAACCTCTTTCAGGATTTCGGCGTCGATCACCCAGCGGCTCTCGTCGAGACCGTCGGCCTGCTCCCGGATACCGGCGGCGAAGATCGGCGGGGGCACGACCGATGCCCCGGCCTCCCCCCCATCATCCCGGTCGCTCGTATCGTCCGGGACGGGAGGAGCGTACGGGGTGCCGGTGAACGCCTCCAGGGCCGCGATGATGCTGGTGAAGGTGGCCGGGCCGATCCCCGGAATCGCCTGGATCGCCTCGGGCGTCATCACCTGGAGATCCTGTACGTACTCCACTTCGGCTTCCCTGAGCAGGTCGGCCTGATGCGACGTGATACCGAGTTCACCGATCCGCTGGTAGACCCCCTCGACCTCCTTGAGGGCCCGCTCGTAGTCGGATTCGGATACGACGTCGATGCTGTAACCCACCAGTTCGCCGGCCAGCCGGGCGTTGGTGCCGCCGGGCCCCAGCGCCAGGGCGATCTGGTCCTCCGGCATTATCAGGGTCAGCTCGCGGCGTTCATCATCGATGAGGACGCGGCTGACCTTGGCCGGACCGATCGCCTTGGTGATGAAGAAGGTCACATCGGGACTCCACGGAATGATGTCGATCCGCTCGTTGTTCAGTTCCCGCACGATGCTCTGCACGCGCGAGCCCTTCATCCCCACACAGGCCCCCACGGCATCGACCCGCAGATCGTGACTGCGTACCGCGACCTTGCACCGCTCACCGGGTGAGCGGGCGATCTTCTTGATCTCGACGATCCCCTCGTAGATCTCGGGCACTTCGATGGCGAAAAGCTTGCGGACGAACTCCTCGGCGGCGCGGCTCAGGATGATCGACGGTCCCTTGGCACTCATCGAGACTTCTTTCACCAGGGCTTTGATGGTATCGCCCTGCCGGAACCGCTCCCTCCTGATCTGTTCGCGGTAGGGCAGGATCGCCTCGACGCGGCCGATGTTCACCAGCAGGGTGCCCCGCGTGACCTGCTGCACACTGCCGGTGATGATCTCCCCCTCCCGGTCGAGGTATTCCTCGAAGATCTTGTCGCGCTCGGCTTCCCTGATCCGCTGGTGCAGGACCTGCTTGGCCGCCTGGATGGCGGTGCGCCCGAACTCGGCGACGGGCACATCCACGTAGAGATGCCAGCCCACCTCGGTTTCGGGGTCGAGTTCCCGGGCCTTCTCGAGCGTGATCTGCAGCAGCGGTTCGGTGATCTCCTCTTCGGTCGCCACGACTTCCTTCACGATGCCGATGGATATCGCACCGGTTTCCCGATCCACGTCGATATCGACGGGATCCAGTGTGCCGAGGGCCCGTTTGGCCGCCGTCAGCAGCCCGATCTCGAGGCTCTCCAGGACGATCTCGCGCTTCAGGTTGCGTTCGCGCGCGATCTGGCTCAAGGCCTCGATGATCTCGTAATTGATATCCTCTGCCATGCATCCTCCAGCCGGTCATCGCCGGCACGGCTACAGTACGATCTCGATCGTCCCCTCCCTGACGGTTTCGAGGGGGATCCGGAACGGCTCTCCGGGAACCGCCTTCCGGCCTGGCCCGGCCTTCTGCGGGGGTGGATCGAGCAGGAGGTCGTCCTCCCCCACCTCGGTCAGGATCCCTCGAACCGTCCGGGTCGTCCCGTCCTCGTGCACGATCTCAAGGCGCATGAGTTCACCGACTGTGCGCTCGAAATCGCGCCGCGTGGTGAGGGTGCGGTCGAGACCCGGGGAGGAGACTTCGAGCGCGAACTTCCCGTTCAGCTCGAGATCGTGCTCGAGATCGCGTCGGAGCCGCCGGTTGACCCTGGCGCAGTCCTCAACACTCACTCCCTCCGGGCGGTAGATGCAGACCCTGATCCGCCCGCCGGAACTCCCGCCGGACATTACCGTCTCCACCAGTTCGAGGCCGCTCTCGTCCGCGAGGGCGTCCCTGATGTACCCGTCGATCCGGTCTCTCCATGCTCCGGAATCCACCGACGGCATCCTCTCCACCCGCCGGGCCGGTCCCTGCTGCGCCCCCCCGACACCGGAAAGAGGCCGCACCACGAGACTCGGCGGGGTTTAGGGTGAAAGGCCGTGATACCGACCCGTGTTGACGTTCGGAGATCCCCGATCCGCCGGCCAATCGCCTCCGTTCAGATCGAGGCGTCCCGGTCGGATCAGCAATCCGGGCGAGTACGATAAAAGCTACCGGGTCAGGGAATGGAATGCAAGTCCGGAGCGCTCCGGTCAGGGCGCTCCGCCGGGTATTATCCGGACCAGGAGGGCGCCCCGATCGACCGCCGCCCCCTGCTCCACGGCGACCAGATCGACGATGCCCGCGGCGGGCGCACGCACCTCGTTCTCCATCTTCATCGATTCCACCACCACTAGACCATCTCCTTCCCGCACCTCATCACCCGTGGTCACCTCGATCGTGAGCACCAGACCGGGCATGGGAGCGGTCACGTTCACCGGCCCGTCCGAGATGGTGAGGGCGGCCAGCTCCTGTTTGAGCCGGTAGAGCCGGGCTTCCTCGACCCGGGCCGTGAAATCGTGTCCGTAGAGGACGGTCCGGTACCCGTTCGCCTCTTTGCTGATGAAGACCGGGGCGGTGCGGTTGCCGAGGCTGATCAGGTATTTATGACCGTGGATATGGCGCAGTGAGACGGGCGTGCGTCCCGATTCCTCGCCCCTCCCGTTCACCGTCAGTTCATGAACGGCCCCATTGCCGCTGCGACGCAGTTCCAGCTCGAAGGTCTGGCCCCCCAGGGTCACCGCCCACGTCACCTCCGCCATGGTTCGAGCCTCCTCCCGTCCTGTTTCCAGCCCCGCCCGGCCGGCGGAGGTGCGCCGTCGGCCGGGAGCGCGTCGATGAAGCCGCCGGTACGTTCGACGTGGAAGAGGGCGGCCGCCACCGCGGCCACGAAAGCGTAGTGGTCCTCCTCCACGGCGGGTCCCGACCTGGCCTCCCCGGCGATCTGGCGCCGGCGTTCCTCCATCATCCGGTCCACGATGGTGGTATCGTAGCGGCCCGAGGTGAAGGGTTCGTAGAGGAGGATCTCCCGCAGGAACGGCAGGATCGTCGTGACTCCGGCGAGCTGGTACTCCAGCAGGGCCCGGCGCATCCGGTGGATGGCCCTGCGCCGATCGGGAGCCCAGGCTATCAGTTTGGCGATGAGCGGATCGTAGTGCAGGGTGACGGCGCTGCCGGTGGCCACGCCGCTGTCGTGCCGGATCCCCGGTCCCGAGGGCGGATCTATGGCCGTGATGGTACCGGGAGAGGGAAAGAAATTATTGTCGGGGTCCTCGGCGTATAGGCGCACCTCGAGGGCATGCCCCGTCGGATGAACATCGTCCTGAGTGAATCCTAGCGGCAGACCGGCCGCGATGGTGAGTTGATCGTGCACCAGGTCACGACCGGTGACCAGCTCGGTAACGGGGTGTTCCACCTGCAGACGGGCGTTGACCTCAAGGAAGTAGAACCGGTCGTCTTCGAGCAGGAATTCGACCGTTCCAGCTCCGCGGTAGCCGGCGGCGGCGGCCAGCCGGACGGCCGCCTCGCCCATCCCGCGGCGCAGCTCCGGCGTCAGGGCGGGACTCGGGGTTTCCTCGATGATCTTCTGGTGCCGCCGCTGCACGCTGCACTCCCGTTCCCCCAACCAGATACAGGTGCCGTGATCGTCGGCGAGGACCTGGATCTCGACATGGCGCGGCCGGCGCAGGTACTTCTCGAGATAGACCGCGGCGTCCCCGAAGGCCGACTGCGCTTCGCTCCCGGCCAGGCGCAGGGCTCTCTCCAGTTCGGACGGATCTTCGACCACCCGCATGCCCTTCCCCCCCCCGCCGGCCGCCGCCTTGAGCAGCACCGGATACCCGAGCGCCTCGGCCGCCGGAGCGGCTTCGGCGATCCCGTTGACCGGCCCCGGAGAGCCCGGCACCACCGGTACGCCCTGGCCCGCGGCCACCTCCCGCGCCGAAGTCTTATCCCCGAGCAGGCGCATGGCCTCGGGGGGCGGTCCGATCCAGACCAGCCCGGCCGCCTGGACGGCCGCGGCGAAATCCGCGTTCTCGGCCAGAAAGCCGTACCCGGGGTGCACCGCTTCGGCCCCGCTCCGGCTGGCGGCCTCCAGGATCCGGTCGATCACCAGGTACGATTCCACCGCCGGTGCCGGCCCGATCGGATAGGCCTGCCGGGCTTCGGCCCGGTGCGGTGAGCCCGCATCGGCCTCGCTGTAGACGGCCACCGTCTCGATGCCGATCTCGTGGCAGGTCCGGAAGATCCGGATCGCGATCTCGCCCCGGTTGGCGACCAGCACGCGACTGAAAAGGGGTTCCCTCGGCACGCCCGCCCTCGCTCTCAGTCGGTGAGGACCGCTTCGGCGGCCCTCCACGCCTCGCCGGCCGGCCGTGAGGTGATGATCTCGACCGCCTCGAGTAACCGCCGGATGCTCTCCGGACGGCTCGACTCGCCCATCAATCCGATCCGCACGACCTTTCCGGCCAGGGGACCGAGCCCGCCGCCGACCTCGATGCCGTGCTCGGCGAGCAGACGGCGGCGCAGCGCTCCCTCGTCCACCCCGTCGGGGGGAACGGTCGTGGTGAGTGGCGGGAGCCGATGCTCCTCGGCCACGAAGAGTTCCCAGCCCATTGCCTGCAGGCCGGTCTGCAGCGCCAGGGCGTGCCGCCGGTGACGCTCCCAGCGCTCCTCCAGGCCCTCCTCCAGAACCAGCCGGAGCCCCTCGTGCAGGGCGAAGACCATATTGATGGGGGCGGTGTGGTGATAGCGCCGGTCGGCGCTCCAGTAATCCCGGACCAGCGTCATATCGAGGTACCATGAGGGCACCGGCACACTGCGGCCGGCCAGCTTGCGCCCGGCCGACTCAGAGAAGCTCAGCGGGGCCAGCCCGGGCGGGACCGAGAGGCATTTCTGGGAACCGGAGTAGCAGGCGTCCACCCCCCAATCGTCGAGGCGCACCGGCACCCCCCCCAGGCTGGTCACGCAATCGATCAGCAGCAGCGCTCCGTGTTCATGACAGAGGGGACCGATCCCCTCGAGCGGCTGCAGCACCCCGGTCGAGGTCTCACCGTGCACCAGCATCACCAGCGCGGTCGGGGCGGCCGCGAGCGCCGTCTCGATCATCTCGATCGGGATCGGCCGACCCCACGCGACCTCGAGCGGCACCACCTCTCCCCCGGCCCGCCGGGCCATCTCCACCAGACGGGTCCCGAAGACACCGTTGACACCCACTACGACCCGGTCCCCCGGTTCCACCAGGTTGTCCACGGCGGCCTCCATGGCCGCGCTCCCCGTCCCCGATACGGCGATGGTGAAAGGATTGCCGGTCTGCAGCACTTCGCGCAGCATCTCCTGCAGACTGTCCATGGTGGCCAGGAACTCAGGATCGAGATGTCCGATGGTGGGCCGGGCCAGGGCGCTCAGGACCGCCGGACTGACATTGCTGGGACCGGGCCCCAGGAGCAGCCGGGGAGGGATCTCGTTGAGGTTCTTCATGTTGTCTCCCTTCGTCGCGCCTGCCGCGGCTACCGCTGCGCCCCCGGTCCGGGCAGTCCGGTGCGGGCCGCGGCGGGGACCTTCATGAGCTTGAGGACCGGGGAATCACGCCGGGCCGAGAGGGTCCGGTCGAAGAAGTTCCAGGTGAAGAGGCTGTCGTCGATCTCTGGTTCGAGCAGAGTGAAGACCAGCGCCCCGAGCGGCTGGGCGGTGCTGATCCAGTAGTCGCCGGCCGTGATCGCCCTGACCTCAGGGCGGTACTCCCCTTCGACCGCCACCAGCCGGTGGCCCTGATAGGACCGTTCCTGCACGCTCAGAGAATCGACCCGGAAGACCTGCACCTCCCCCTCCCAGGAACCGGTGAACTGATCCACCCGGACGCCGTGCAGGCGCAGCTGGGCGACCGCTTCGGGGTAGGCCACCGGGATGACGTAGCCGGCCGGGAAGGGACGCGTCTTCACCGGTTCAAAGACCGTCATGACCTCCATCTCGGCCTCGGCGATCTCGCCGGTGTAGGTGCCGCGCGCGCGGCGATCGCTCGGATCGGCCGGCGGGGTCATGACCTCGTAGGTGACCGGCTCCCGTCCCCGGCTCCGCAGTTCGAAGTCGACCCCCAGCTCGGGAGCCGAAGCGGGATCGGCGCCCCAGGCCACGACCTGCCGCTCGCTCTCGCGCAGCAGGGCCAGGACTTCGGCGGCGTGTTCGCCCATGTAGGCGGTGATCTCGCGCACCAGCCAATAGGTGGCGCTCAGCCGGGTCCGGAAGGGCCGGTAGCTGACCGCCTCGCTCAGGATGCTGATCATGCCGTGCAAGCCCATGTAGTTCGAGCCGTACCGGGGTTCCCAGCCGAAGGTCGTCCAGGTGGTCGGAGGATTGCCGCGGCCGTGGTTGCCGTAGTCGAAGAGCGGGTGGCCGCGCTCGGCCAGACGGCGCTTTATCTCGGGGAGCAGGACCTCATTGGTGAAGGCCACCGGTTCCGGCGGAGCGGTCGGTGTCATCGGGGCGGCATAGGTGAGGTCGTAGCCGTGCCGGGACCCGTTGGTGGTGTGCATGTCCACGAAGAGGTGGGGGTGCCAGACGTTGAGGACGGCGTTCAGCGTATTCCGCGTTTCCGGGGCTCCGGCCTT
>CAYSYY010000028.1:0-15302 GCA_964435265.1 uncultured Gemmatimonadota bacterium | reverse complement strand
TCATCTCGGGTGGGGCCGGGCAGCCGCACAACGAAGCGGCAATGAGCATGCACGTGTTCCAGGATCAGTTGTACCTGGGCACTGGCATTCCGCTGGGGTTCAATCCGGTCACCCATCACGGCCCGCGAGGATGCAACATGCTGCGCATTGCAGCGGATGGCCGGTGGGAATTGCTCGTCGGGCCAGAGCGTGAGCATCCGCTGTCAGGGTACGGCCCGGGCTTTGGCTGGTACCTGAATGCCTACTGCTGGTACATGAAAGAGTACGATGGCCAGCTTTACTTGGGGACGTGGGATCTGTCGCGTACGCTCATCTTTTTGGGGCAGGATGCCGAAAACGTCGCACCAGCCTTCAGGCCGCTGCTCAATTACCTGGTGGCCGAGCCACAGGACTGGGGCTCACCGGTGGGCGGGGATCTGTATCGCACGGCAGACGGCGTCCACTGGGAGCCGGTCTTCCTGGACGGCCTGGGCAACCCCGACAACCACGGGATCCGCACCCTGGAGCTGACGCCGCTGGGGTTCTTTGTCGGCACCGAGAACCCGTTCAGTCGGTTGGAGGTCTGGCGGCTAAACGGCCCGTGAAGGGAGGATGATGTCATCTCTATCTCAAGATGAATTGCCAAGATCGATGCCTGCTGGCGGTCATAAAACTGCTTGTCCATTGGGCGGATCTACCTGCGGGGTAATCTGCTACTAGGGGGCGCGCCATGAGTGAGATATTAGTGGGCGATCAGGACACGCCGCATCTTTCCAGGCGGCAGCGATTCGTTCGCCTTGGCCGCTACGTGCTCCTGCTCCTTCTACTCGGAATGGCGGTCCACCTCATCTTGCCGCAGATCGCCTCGCTGCAACATTCGCTGCAGGTGATCAAGGCAATGGCGTGGTGGGCTGTGACCTTGGCGATCGCTGCCCAAATGCTGAGCTACATGGGCAGCGGGTACCTCTTGCAGGCCCTGGCCGCCGTAGCCGGGGAGCGATTGACCCTGCTGCGCGGTGTGGCGATCTTTACCGCTTCGGCCAGCGTGGGACTGGTGGGTGGTGGGCCGGTGGGCAGTATTGCCGTGACCTACCGCTGGATGCGCGGCAGCGGAGCGGATGGGGAGGGGGCGGTGCTGGCCGGCTGGCTCCCTTCGCTGCTCAACAGCGCCATCCTAGTCCTTGTCGGCATCTTGGGATTGGTGCAGTTGTTGATCGTGCACGAGCTTTCGACCCTGCAAGCTATTGGCTTTGGCATCACGTTCGCATTGCTCACCTTTATCGTCGCTATCGTCCTGTGGGGGGTACATCACCGTTCTCAGCTCGTCGCCATGGCGGTGCGGATCAGCAAGTGGTGGGCCAAGCTGCGCCGCCGCGCATTTGATCCAGCGCCGACGCAGGCAGCCGTCGAACGGCTGTTCAGTGCCTGGGATACGCTGCGTACCGGCGGCTGGCGCGGGCCGGCGGTGGGCGCAGTGGCAAACGTCGTCTTTGATATGGGTACGCTGTACCTGCTCTTTATCGCCGCCGGCCACGCCGTCAGCCCGGGCGTCTTGCTGGCGGGCTATGGGCTGCCGCTGCTGCTGGGCAAGGTCTCCTTTCTGCCTGGTGGAGTGGGCGTCGTCGAGGGTACCATGGCTGCGCTCTACACCGGGCTGGGCGTACCCAACGCCGTGACGGTGGTCGTGGTCCTGGCCTACCGCCTGATGTCGTTCTGGTTGCCGACGCTGCTGGGCTTCCCTTTGGTGCCCTACCTGCAGCGCGTTACGCGCAGGGCAAACCACAATGGCACATCACAGCAGTCCTGACTCGGCTGCTGAGCGAGGTGGGTGCGGTGGCGACGACACAGACCGGGCATACTCACGTTGGTAGATTTGCGTTTAGGACGACTCTTGGGGTGACTCTTTGAGACGCGGCGATGTCGCGTCCAATAAGGGTTGGATCTGTAGGCCGGAACCACCATACGTAGGGGAAGAACCACTCCGGGTTAGGTAGCGAGAGGAGCATTCGGTATCAAGTGTGATCCGTGGCAGTCCTGCATGACAAGGAGGTGACCGATGTGGAAACGAGAGAACAGCGCCAGCGTCAACTTTATGCTCAGCGCCGCCCTGTGGGTGGTGGTGGGCGTGCTGATGGGCTTGACCCTGGCGCTCGAGTTTGTCTTCCCCGACCTGTTTCGGGGCGTGCCGTGGCTCGTCTTTAGCCGCGTGCGCCAGGCACACGTCAATACGGTGCTGTTTGCCTGGCTCTCCGGTGGTATGATGGGCTTGTGGCTGTACATCGTCCCGCGGCTCACCGGGCGCCGCTTGTGGAGCGAGCCGCTGGGAAACGTGACCGCGCTGCTGTGGAACCTGGCGCTGCTGCTGGGCATCGTCGGCATTCTCAGCGCACACACGCAGAGCCGCGAGTACGCAGAGCTGGTGTGGGCCATCGACGTGGCCGTGATGGTCGTGTTGATCCTGAACCTGCTTAACCTCTACATGACCATCGCCCACCGCGTCGAGTCCAAGATGTACGTCTCGCTGTGGTACATCTCGGGCACGCTGATCTGGATGCCGATGCTCTACTTTATCGGCAACGTGATGTGGCGCCCGCCGACCGGCGCGCTGACCGGGATCAACGATACGATTTTCAACTGGTTCTATGGTCACAACGTGCTCGGGCTGTGGTTCACTACCGGCCTGCTGCCGGTGATCTACTATGTCATCCCCAGGGAGACGCGCACCCCACTGTACAGCCACTTTATGTCCCTGATCGCGTTTTGGGGGATCGCCTTCTTTTACACCGGCGTGGGCTCGCACCACCTGGAATGGGCGCCGATCCCCTACTGGCTGCAGACCGTAGCCGTCGCCGAGAGCATTGGCATGATTCTGCCGGTGGTGGCCTTTATGATGAACATCTTTCTCACCCTGCGTGGCAACTGGGATCGGGTCCTGACCAGCATCCCCCTGCGCCTGGCGGTCACCGGTTGGGCGGCCTACATGCTCGTCTCCTTCCAGGGCTCGCACGAGGCGCTGCGCGGTATCAACCTGCTGACCCACTTTTCCCAGTACGTGCCGGCGCACGCGCACCTGGGGCTGATGTTCTTTTCCGCCTCGGTGGTGATGGCTGGAATCTATTACGTCATCCCGCGCATCTTTAGCTGCAGACTCTACAGCCGGACGCTGGCCAACGTGCAGTACAGCCTCTATGTCGTCGGATTCACCTTCTTTTTCATCGGGTTTACATCGATCGGCCTGGTGCAAGGCACGGCGTGGCTGCACCAGGGACTGCCGGTGTGGAGCGTGCTGCCGGGGCTGCGGCCCTATATGGCGCTGCGCGCCATCGGAGGCGCGCTGATCGTGATCAATTTTACGCTCTTTACCTTTAACATCCTGGCCACCGCGCTGCAGCGCAGGCCGGTCGTCGGACCGGAGCGCGCTGTGCGGACTGTGGCGTCGCCGTCCCCTGTGGCGCCAGGAGCGGCGTCGACGCCGCCGGCGACCGAAAGAGGAGGAGGTGTGCGATGAGAATGACGTTCAGGACCATCGTCCTTGGCGGTGTGATTGTGTTTTTTGCCGTGGTGACCGTGGTTGTCTTTGTGCCCGGCCTGATTTGGGACCCGCCACAGACCACGATCGCCCACGCCTACACGCCCGAGCAGCAGCGCGGGCGAGAGCTGTTCTACTCGAACGGCTGCAACTACTGCCATACCCAGTACGTGCGCGCCGAGGACACGGCCATGGGGCCGGTATCGGAGGGGGGCAACTATGTCTTCGACGATCCCATGATCCTGGGCTCGGAGCGCACCGGGCCGGATCTCTCGTATCTGGGGCGCAAGCGCTCTGAGCAGTGGGAGATCGAGCACCTGAAGGAGCCGCGCCAGTTCTCGCCGCTGTCGATCATGCCCAGCTTTGCGTTCCTGTCGCAGGCAGAGATGGAGGACATTGCCGCCTACCTCTTTGCGCTGGGGGACCGCGTGGCGCAGGCGCGCATGATCTTGCCGCCCGACGACTATGCCGGAGTGACGGATCCAATCCACTCGCCGCCCATGACGCCCGTGGCCGCAGATCAGTCACAGGGCTGGGCGACGTGGCAGGGAGCAGGTCTCCAGGACGGCAAGGAGTTGTACGTCCAGTACTGCCTGACCTGTCACGGCTGCGCGGGCAACGGCCTGGGCTCGTATGGCGGCACCATGTCGGTCACGCCGGCCAATTACAAGCAGGACCCGTTCCGCGATATGCCCGACGAGCAGTGGTTCTGGCACCTTGCGGAAGGGGTGCCCGGCACGCTGATGCCGACCTGGAAAGCCAGCCTGAGCGAGGAGGATATCTGGAAAGTCATCCGCTACGTCCAGGAGATCTTTGCCCGGCCGACGATGCGCGATCCCAACGAGGGAGACCCCAGCGGCGCGTACGCAAACCTGAACAACCCCGAACCGCTGACCGTGGAGGTGTTGGAAGCGGGTAAACAGATCTTCATCCGCGAGTGCATGGTCTGTCACGGCGATTCGGGACGGGGCGAGGGCCCTTATGGTGATGGCCTGGAGCCCTCGCCACCCGACTTTAGCGACGGTTCATACGGCACCTTGCAGAACCCGAGCTATACGGACTCGGACTATTTTTGGCGGATCAGCGAAGGGCTGCCCTGGAGCGCGATGCCCGCCTGGAAACTGCAGTACTCGGAGGCAGACCGCTGGAACTTGGTTCACTATATCCGGACCAATTTCACGCAGACCGAAGCACGTCCGCAGATCGTGGGAACGCAGGTCTATCCTGCCATCTATCTCGACCAGGCGATGCCGGAAAGCGCCTCCTTTGAGCGGGGGCGGGTGCTCTATATGACCACCTGCGCGCACTGCCACGGCCTGGCGGGCGATGGCGCGGGGTGGGACGGCCAGTACCTGGACGTCAAGCCGGCTGCGCTCGCCACGGACCAGGACGTGCGTGCCTTGTCGGAGGGCGAGCTGTTCGGCCGCGTGACCTTTGGCGTGCAAGACTCGGCCATGCCCTCCTGGGGCGAGTTCCTGCCCGAAGAGCAGCGCTGGGATGCCATCCGGTACGTCATCGATGCCTTCCTCGTGGGCCGTCCGCAAGTGGCCAGCGTCGACGATGGCAGCATCGCTCCCCAGTTTTTGACCGTCAGCCAGGACAACTGGGTCGGCGAGGGGAACGTGATCTCGGTCACGAACGGCGCCAACGTATATGCTACCTACTGCGCGACCTGTCACGGCGACAAGGGGCAGGGGAACGGCGTCGGCACGACAGGCACGCCCAGCGGAAGCCCGGCCCCCTTGCCAGCCAACATGGAGACATCGTACATCATGTGGCGCATCTGGGAGGGCGTCCCGGACGGCGTCATGGGTCCCTTTAACTGGATCCTCTCCGAGGAGGACATCTGGGACACCATCATGTATGTCGAGAGCCTGTTCCCAACGGGAGGTGGACAATGATGCCGCTTGGCATGTGGGTGGTCGTGGGGTGGATGGCGTTCGTCGCGCTGACGGGCATCGCCTTTCTGGTTTGGGGCTGGAAGCGGGGCCAGTTTCGCGACATCGAAGAGGCCAAGTACAGGATGTTGGAGGAGCGGGAGCCAGAGCCCTGGCCGGCCTGCAAAGGAGGTAAGCCGTGACCCAGAATGTGCTGCAGATCGGTGCCCAAGTCGTCGGCATCGTCGCGAGCGTCCTAGTGCTGTTTCTGTTTGCCCTGACCGTTGCGCTGCCTCACCGGCCCAAGGTATTGCCGGGCAGCAAGGGGCATCGCGATCCGGAAGATCAGACCGAGCACGAAGAGATCCGGGCCGATGGCTATATCGACAGCTTTGCCAAAGAGATCGAGGAAGCGGGCGGCTCGCTGCCGTGGATCGTCCGCCTGGCCATACCAGGGGTCTTGTTGTGGTGGCTGCTCTACCTGATCCTGAACTGGACTCCAAGGTGAGGAGGTAGCTATGGCATATGTGTATCAGATCAGCTTTGACATCCGTCCAGCGCAGATGAACGAATTAGAGATCGGGGCTTCCCTGGAACGCGTGTTGGCGTACCTGCGCGCCCTGTTGCCGGGCGAGGTGGGGTACATTACCTCGAGGGTGATGTCCTCTCTTGATTACCCGGACTGGACGCACGTGATCGTGCAGAGCGTGTGGGACGTTTGGGAGGACCTGGCGCGACACCGCCAGTCCTCGCTGGCCGAAAACAAGGTGCTGAGCGAATTCGAGCCGCACGTAGCGCTGGAAGACCTGTCCATGCACGCGTACGAGGAAGTCGCTTGAGCACATCGTTATGGGTAGCAGGCACTGGGGCGGCCCGGCGCCACGAATTCCGGCCAAGGGGTCCAAAGTGAAAGGGGACGAAACGATCATCCTCGTGGAGCAGTTCGATTAGCCCGAGTAGACGCAGGGGTTCTGTGCTGTTCAGCTTTGCTGCTCTGCTATGGCTGGTGGGCTGCGGCGGCACGCCGCAGCCCATGCACCTGAGAGAGTCGGTCGGCACGGTGGTGGCGACGCTGACCCTCGTTTCTGACCCACCGGTGCCGATGCAGGATACGACGCTGGAGCTGCAGTTGCGGGATGACGGGCAGCCGGTCGTCGGGGCGACGGTGCACTTGACCCTGACCATGCCCGGCTGCCCGATGGCGCCGAGCTATGTGGCGCTCAAAGACGAGGGCGATGGCCTTTACCGGGCGCAGACGGTCCTGACCATGGCCGGGGCATGGCGGGCCGATGCCAGGGTCACCTTTCCGGGCGGAGCGGACACACCGTTCACGTTTTTCTTTGCGACCAGGTGAGGTGCTGATGTCAGCCCCAACAGGGCTGAGATCGAGGCCAGGTCCGGCTGCCGCAGCAAGGTTCTGGTGGAGACGACCCCTTGCCAGACCTACTCCACGCGCCGTCCAGGGGAGGTGGTCCCGGCGGGAACGCGCTGGGTCAGCAAGAATCGGTGACGTGTGCCCGTGGTGCTGTTCTTTGAGGGTTGCTTCATTCCTGGAGGTAGATGCCTATGAGTTGGGGTACATTGCCGGTACATCTGATCCACATCCTGTTGATCGCCGCCTTGTCCGTCCTGGGGCTGGCCCTGGTCTACGTGCTCAGCAGGCGAGCCTTGAGCCATGTGGCTTCACTGAAGCATGTGCGCGAAGCGCGACGTCGGCAGTTGGTCACGCTCGTCCACGCATTGCGCTGGGTGGCCAACGTCGTGATCCTGGGTCACGCGCTGGTGATGCTGCTGAGCTCTCTTGGGGTGAACATCATTCCTTTGCTGACTAGCGCCGGCGTAGCGGGGTTGGCCATCAGCCTTGGGGCACAGAGCCTGATCAGGGATTCCATCGGCGGAGTGTTGGTCCTGATGGAAAACCAGTACGCCGTCGGCGACACCATCCAGATCGGGACCGTGTCGGGTCAGGTGGAGGCGATTACCTTGCGCACCACTCAACTGCGGGCACTCGACGGCAGCCTATACGTCGTGCCCAATGGCGAGGTGCGGATCATCGCCAACCAGACGAAGAAGGAACTGCGGGCGCCAGTGGAATCGGCGTAGCCTACGATTAAGGCTTGGCCCGCGACCTCTGTGTCCGTAGGCAGCAGTACGCTGACCTCAGCCCTGACCCACCGATGCCGATGCAGGATACGGCCCTGGGGTCCAATTGCAGGACGGCAGGCGGCCGGTCGTCGGGGCGACGGTGCACTTGACCATGCCCGGCTGCCCGATGGCGCCCAGCTACCCGCAGGTGGCCGAGAAGGCAGGCAGCCTATACGCGACCGAGACCGTCCCGACCATAGGAGGCGAACGCAATGAACCTGACTACAAGTCGGGATAGGCATTTTGTTTGAGCTGCGCAAGCAATAGGGCTCATCCTTCGGTCATCGTGGAGAGGGCTTTCGAGATTTGAGCCAGCGTCTCACCGATCCTGGCCTCTATTCCTAACCGGTAGCGATCCATCGTTGAGCAAGGAGGGTCTTGTGAGAGTTCTGGCCGTCTTGATTATGATCCTGGCCATCCTGATCGGGGTGGTGCCACAGTTCTTTAACTGCCAGTATGATGGAAAGACGCTTGTGCTTGCCAACGGGCGGGAAGTGCCGATGAAGTGCTATTGGACGGCGCGCGCCGCACTTATTATCGCTGTCCCCCTCCTCGCCGTGGGGTTCATGATGGCCTTTACCCGGCGCGTGCAGACCGTGCGTGTGCTTGGTGTTCTCGGGGCGATCCTAGGCGTGATGGCCATCCTGCTGCCTACGTTGCTTATCGGGGTCTGCCAGCATACCGGAGCTTCTTGCAGCCTGGTCATGAAACCTGCCCTGATCCTGGCCGGCATCCTGGTCATCGTCGTCAGCCTGGCCAGCGTGGCGGTGTCGGGCCGAAGAGTGGAGCAGGCTCCGTGACCCTGTTCCAGCTGGCGTGGAAGAACGTCGTCGGCAGCGCTTTCAGAAGCTGGGTCGTGTATCTGTGCGTCCTGCTCGTGACCGGGTTGCTCTTTTCCTTTGCACTGCTCATCGGCGGCACGAGAGACAGCCTGCGCCTGGTCCAGCAGAGGCTGGGTGCAGATGTCGTCGTCGTTCCCGAGGGCACCGAGACGGAGATAGAGAGCGCCCTGCTGATGGGGCACCCGGTGACGGCCTGGATGCCCCGGGAAAACGAGATCAAGATCGCACGCGTTCCGGGAGTGAGAACGGTCTCTCCTCAGCTTTACCTGGCCTCCCTGGCCAATGCCCCGTGCTGTACGGCAGAGATGCTGGTCATGGCCTTTGACCCGCGGACCGATTTCACGATCGCGCCGTGGCTTGGGCAGCACCTGGGCCATAGCTTGAGCGCTGGCGAGGCCGTCGGCGGGAGCGACGTGTTCGTGCCCTACGGAGAGGAGCACCTCCGCATCTATGGCTCCGAGATCGACCTGGTCGGCAGCCTGGAGCGGACCGGCACCGGACTGGACACGGCGCTGTTCCTCACCTTTGAGACGGCGTACGAGGTGGCCGAGAACTCGCGGACGGAGGCAATACGCCCTCTGGAGATCCCACCGGAGAGCATTTCCGCTGCGCTGGTGCGCGTCGAGCCAGGGATCGATCCCCGGGTGGCAGCGCTCCAGATCATGAACGAGGTGCCGGGAGTGACGGCGATCCCTGCATCTGGCCTCTTTCAGGGATTTCGCAGGCAGATCGGCGGCCTACTTCAGGGCATGCTTGCCCTCCTGGGCATCGCTTCTGCGCTGTCGTTGGCGATCGTCGGCCTCATCTTTTCCATGGCTGTCAACGAGCGAAGGCGAGAGATCGGCGTCGTACGCGCCCTGGGCGCGACACAGGGAGAGGTCCTGCGAGCGCTCTTTGCCGAGGCGCTCATCCTGGCGCTGGGTGGCGGGGCAACCGGGATCTTGCTGGCTGCCACGGTCCTCTATCTGTTTCGCGATCTGATCGTGGTTTCATTGGCTATGCCTTTCCTGTTCCCGCCCCTGCCTTCGCTGATCGCCCTGGTCGGGGGAGGCCTGGTTGCGGGCTGTGCCGGGGTCGGCCTGGCGGTCCTGTTTCCGGTCGTCAGGGCGAGCTGCCTCGATCCGGCCGTGGCGATGAGGGAGCAGTGACCATGGTCTGGCTTGATGGGGTGACCAAGACCTATCGCCTCGGCAAGGAGGGAATGGTAACGGCCGTGCAGGCCGTCGACCTGGATGTAGCGCGCGGCGAGTTCCTGGTCATCACCGGACGCTCCGGCGCGGGCAAGACGACGCTGCTCAACTTGGTCGCCGGCCTGACCCGACCGACCGACGGGCGGATCGTGTGGGGCGACGTGGATCTTTGGCGGATGCCCGACGCACAGCGATCTCACCTGCGCAACCGGAGGCTAGGGTTCGTCTTTCAGTTCGCCAGCCTGCTGCCGTCCCTGACCGTAGCAGAGAACGTGGCCCTGCCCACAGCCTTTGGCTCCCATCGCCGGGAGCCAGGTGCCCATGAACGAGCGAGTGAGCTGTTACGGACAGTTGGACTGGCGGACAAGCGAGATGCATATCCCCGGCAGCTCTCGGCCGGGCAGCAGCAACGCGTGGTGATCGCCCGATCGTTGATCAATGACCCAGAGATGCTGCTGGCCGACGAACCCACGAGCAACCTGGACGCAGCGACAGAGTGCGAGATGATGGCCCTGTTCGCCGAGATCCACGCGATGCGAGGGGTCACGATCTTGATGGTCACCCACGCTCCGCAGTTCGTCCCGGGCTGCGCGCGTCTCGTCGAGATGGCAGACGGCGCGATCTGTGCGCGTGGTTCGGCGTGAATACCGGGATGTACGGCACGCTCTTGATCAGCGGCCTGCTTGGCAGCCTGGGTCACTGCCTGGGCATGTGCGGTCCGCTGATGGTGATGGTGGGCCTTCAACTCAGATCCAGGCGGCCAGCGGCTTTGCTCGCCCATCTCCTGTACCACGGCGCTCGCATTGCAGTCTATGCGTTGCTGGGCGCCATCATCGGGGGCATTGGATCGCTGCTCGGCGTGGGCAGTCGCCTGAGCCACGCAGCGGGGATTGCCAGCTTGGTGCTGGGTGCGGGTGTGATCCTCTTTGGGCTCGGCTACCTGGGGTGGCTGCCTCTGGGCCGCCTCGATGCCCGCAGCGGGTGGCTAGACAAGGCGATGGGCCGGGCGATCAGGGAGGGCGGCCCCTTTGGAATCGTGCTTCTCGGTGCGCTGAACGGCCTGCTGCCCTGCGGCCTGGTCTACAGCGCCCTGCTGATGACGGCGACCGCGGGCGGTCCCGTACCCGGCGCGGTGGGCATGGTTCTCTTTGGTGTCGGTACCCTGCCTCCCCTGCTCGTCGTGGGGCTGGGTGCAGGTGCGCTCGGGGTACGTCTCCGGCAGATGCTGGTCCGGGTCGCCGGCGCGTTCATCGTCGTGGTCGGTCTGCAGCTCTTGCTGCGCGGCCTGGCGACATTCGGCGCCGTGCCACACCTACAGTGGGGAGGGATCGTGCTTTGGTGACCGGATCTGGGACCTGTGACCTGTGTGGACTGTCCACCAATGGCAGGCCCGTCGTGCAGGCCTTTGAAGGAGAGGAAAAGGCTTTTTGCTGCCAGGGCTGTGCCCGGGTATACGAACTGGCCCTGCAGAACGACATGCTGGACGCGGTCCTGGGCCAGCAACGGCCCAGGCAGGCGGGGCTGAGGCAAACCGTGCTCGATCCCGGTCAGACGCTGCGCTTCTCGCTGGAGGGGATGTGGTGCGCTGGATGCGCCACTGCCGCCGAGCACTTGTTGCGGCATCACCCTGGCGTCAAGAGCGCCGACGTGAGTTTTGCTGTCGAACGGGGGCGGATGCAATACGATCCGGCGAAGGTGGACCCGCTGGCCCTGCTGCGTGAACTGGACATCCTGGGCTACCGGGCTCGTTTGCTGACCGATCCCGAAGTGCAGGGGGGCGAACGGCAGCAGGAGCGCACACTGCTACAGTTGGTCGTTGCCACGTCCTTTGGCATGCAGGTGATGATCCTGTACCTGGTGCAGCTCTATCCGCTTTACGCAGCCGGGCAGTTCGACTCGCCGGCAGCCCGCCGCATGGCATACCTGGTCTGGGCGCTAGCCACGCCCGTCGTGGCCTGGGGTGGCAGCTCGTTCCTGCGCGGCGCCTGGCGTGCTCTGCGGGCGCGCACGGCGACGATGGATACGCTGGTCGCCCTCGGCACGCTGTCGGCCTATGGGTACAGCGTGTATGTCACCCTGACCGGTAACGGCGAGGCGTATTTTGACTCGGTGGCCATGATCACCACCTTTGTGATGGTGGGCCGCTACCTGGAGGCGGTGGGCAGCGCGCAGGCGCGGAAGGACATTCGCCACCTGCTGCAGTTGCAGCCGGACAGGGCACACAAGCGCGTGGGCGGGACGTGGCAGGAGGTACCGGCGCGCGAACTCGAGATCGGCGACTGGATGCTGGTCAAGCCGGGCGAGCGTGTGCCGGCCGATGGCGAGATCGTGGAGGGCGAGGGGGCGGTCGACGAGGCGCTGCTCACTGGCGAATCGATGCCGGTGGACAAGGCAGTCGGCGACACGGTGTTTGCCGGGACCGTGGTCGCTGACGCAGCGTTGATCTGTCAGGTGACCCGGCCTGTGTACGAGACCCGGCTGGCCCAGATCACGCGGCTGGTCGAGGAGACGCTGTCTGCCAAGCCGCCCATCCAGCGCCTGGTCGACCGGGCCGCGGCCTACTTTGCCTCTGTCATCCTGGGCGTGGCCCTTTTGACCGCACTGAGCCGGGCATTGGCAGGGCATTCGTTCGCGGAAGCAATGCTGGCGGCGGTGGCCGTGCTGGTGGTGGCCTGTCCGTGCGCGTTGGGACTGGCGACCCCCCTGGCGCTGACCGTTGCCCTGGGACGCGCGACGGCTGTCGGAATCCTGGTCCGCAATCCGGCGGCGCTGGAGACGGCTGCGCGTGTCCGGCGAATCGTGCTGGACAAGACCGGCACGCTGACGATGGGACGGATGTCGGTCACCGCTGTGGTGGCTACGGCAGATGCAGGAGATGAGGGGAACGTACTGCGTTCGGCGGCAGCGGTGGAGCAATACTCGGCACATCCGATCGCCAGGGCGATCTGCACTGCGTGCAGCGATCCGCTCCCGACGTCAGACGCTTTTCGAACTGTGCGCGGTTACGGTGCCAGCGCCCAGGTGGGGGAGCGGCGCGTGATGGTCGGGTCGTCCCGCTTTTTGGGGGTGGATGGCAGCTCGCCGCTCATTCGGGAGGCGCAGGCCTGCGCAGAAGAGGGTGCGACGGTCGTCTGGGTGGGCTGGAACGAACAGATCTCCGGGTTCATCGCTTTGCGTGATCGCCCCAACCCGACGGCAAGAGAAGCGCTTGACCAGCTAGAGGCGGCTGGGGTCCGTGCAGTGATGCTCTCCGGTGACGACCCACGGACAACCCGGGCCATCGCCAAGGAGCTGGGCATCGCCGAGTACGAGGGGGACTGTCCGCCTTTGGAGAAAGCGGCCCGCATCCAGGGCTGGCAGGAGGATGGCGAACAGGTGGCCATGGTCGGGGACGGCGTGAACGACGCGCCCGCCCTGGCCCAAGCCGATCTGAGCATCACTGCCGCCGGGGGAACGGATGTGGCAGGGGAAACGTCGGACGTCGTGCTCACGCACGCCGACCTGGCCCTGGTGCCGTGGCTGATCTGGCTCTCTCGCCGTACGCGGCGGATCATCCTACAGAACCTGGGCTGGGCGTTTGCCTACAACCTCGTCTCCGTTCCCCTGGCCGCGTTGGGAGTCATCAGCCCGGTGATTGCCGCGGCGACCATGTCGTTCAGCAGCCTGCTGGTCGTGGGGAACTCGCTGCGATTGCGTCGCTAATGAGCTGTGACAACTTGATCGGGTAGCAGACCCCGGCCCTACCAGCCGATAAGAACCAAGAGTGGTGAGAGACGTTCGGCGTGTGAACTGCATACATTCACAGCACACGATAACAGGAGGACAGTGTGAAGTTCAGGAAGAGGGCTGCAGGCATGCATTGGGGATGGGCGGAGCGGCGGTTTGGCGTGTGGGGGGTGCGAGATTACTATACTCTCCTGGAACAGATGGCCAAGGAGGGCGCCCAGTTTACACTGGGCTACGTGATGATGATCCTGGCAGCCGGACTGTTGGCCACGGCAGGGCTGCTGCTCGACAGCCCGGCGGTGATCATCGGTGCGATGTGCGTGGCGCCTTTCTTGACGCCCTCGCGATCTGTGTGCATTGGGGGATTGTTCCGCGATCGCAAGGTCTTTGTTGGCGGTTTACTGAAGCAGGTGCTGGGCCTGCTCGTGGTGGGCACGGCGGCGGCCTATGTCATCACTGCGGTGCTGCGGAATAGCGTACCGGGCATCGAGATCACACAAGAGATCTTGTTGCGTGCGATGCCCACTACCCGCGATGTGGTCCTGACGGTGATCGTCGCCATCGGGGCCGGAGTTGCGGCATCGCTTGCCTTGACTGCCGACCCACGCATCGTGGCCAAGCCGTGGGGCCAGATCATCGATGCCATGATCGGCGTCGAAATCGCCATCTCGCTCCTGCCGCCGGCCTCGGTGATCGGCATCGGCCTGGCATTTGGGCGGCCAGACATCAGTCGCAATGCCTTCTGGCTGCTTGTGGTGAACGTCATCGGGCTGGACTTTGTCGGCAGTATGCTGATGCTGGCCATCCGCGGCGTTCGTCTGCGGTATCTCACGCTCGAAAAGCGCATACGCCAGGCCGCTCAGGATGTCGTGGCGCGACAGCTCGCATCTTTGCCAGTGGCTACTGTGGCGCATGTGGTGCTGCTGAGTGATGCGGTAGCCAATGTCCGGGCGCTTGTGCTTCACAGGACAGACTTGACGCTGCCCGATACGCTGGCTAGCGACATTACTGCCGCGATTGCAGATGAAACGGGCTACCGTAGCCAGGTGGTGGTTGAACTCACCCCTTGCCAGACGTGCTCTACGTTGCGGCCAGAGGATATATCGCTCAAGCGAACGATCTTTGGGAGCTAGGCGGCAGCAACCCGGGCGGTGGGAACCTCGGAGCTGTACTCGCTTTACCTCGGAGCAGCCGCATAGGCGGCTGACGAATCTGTTAGGGATGCAAAGGAGTTGCTCCAATGGATGTCTCTGTGAATGCTGATGTGCAATGCGCAGATGGGCTGTGTGGTCGATCGACCTACATCATCGTCGACCCGCTAGCCAAGAAGCTGACACACGTGGTGGTGAGAGGGAAGTCGTTTCCGTATGCCGAGTTTCTGGTGCCCCTGGATCTGGTTGTCGAGAGCACGCCTGATCTGATCCGTCTACGCTGCACCAGGGATGAATTGCAGGTGCAGGAACCCTTCACAGAGTTCGAGTTCGTCGAACGTGACCCATCGTACTTGGGCGACGAGTTCGATGTGGACGATGGGCTGCTGATGTGGCCGCACGTTGCGCCTGAGGATATGATGATCCCAGTGGAATACGAGCGGGTGCCGCCTGGGGAGCTGGCCGTGCGTCGAGGTACGCATGTGAACGCGCGAGACGGTCACGTTGGGAGGGTGGACGAGTTCCTCGTCGATCCGGCGAGCGGGCACATCACGCACCTGGTGCTGAGGGAGGGACACCTGTGGGGACAGGAGGACGTGACGATCCCGATCTCTGAAATCGCGCGCATCGAGGAGGATACAGTGTATCTCAAGCTGGACAAGCAGGGCATCGAGGCCTTGCCCAAGATCCGGATACGGCGACAGCACCGAACTTGATGTGACGGGAGCCCTTAGGGCTCATCATAGTAGCTCTGCCCGGCGTAGTGAATGCCTCGACAGGGAGTAGTTGAGGGTAGGGGACGAGCGTGATGAAGCGAGGATGGCTGTTCTGGCTGCTGGTCATCGCCTTTCTATGGGTGATCG
>CAYSYY010000027.1:0-15630 GCA_964435265.1 uncultured Gemmatimonadota bacterium | reverse complement strand
CGGCTCGTCATCGGAGTAGAGGGGATTGGGAACGGGGTAGCCGGGGCCGACCTTCATGATGGTGCCGCCCTGGACCTTCTCCTTCGAACGCACGCCGGCGGGGAGGTAGAGACCGTGCGAGGTGCGGTCGCTCTCTTCCTCGGGACGGATGAGGACGCGATCGCCGATGACGATGATGTCCCTGATGCCTGCCATGGTGCCCCTCCGGGATGGGTCGTATGACGGGATCCGGTCCGCGGAACCGCCGAGCATCTTCTATCATACTCGGAGCGGGGAACATGACCAGAATGATCGTCACTCCTTCCTCAGGAAAACCCAGACATAGCCGTGGGCCACCATCCTGGGCCGGTATGGCCGGATGATCCCGCCGGCCCGGCCCAGGACGGTAAGGATCCCGGCGTATTCCGGCCTCGCTTTGATCCGTGCGCAGGTCTCGAAGAGCACCTCACGACCGAGTTCGCCGGCGGGTTCGGCGTCGGGGGGCAGTCCCCGCTCAGATCGGGGGTGGGGATTCCCGATCATCGATGCCCCCCCGCGACCGCTTGCGCGCCATGCCCATCCGGCGTAGTGTCATGTCACGTTACAGGCTCCTATGCCGAGGAGGCGCAACGCCGCCGGCCGGGATGCAGCGCCGCTCGAATACGACAGGTGTTGCGTGACAGGGCAGTAGGCTGGATACCGACGCCCCGGGCCGCGGGGAACGGCCGGAGACAGGGGCGTGGAAAGGCAGGGCATGATGATGAATACCCGCGCGATCACCCGGGCAGGTCCTGTCCTCATCGCTCTCCTGGCCGCCTGCGCGGGCGGACCGGGGGAACCTTACACCACCGCGTCGGGGCTGACCATCCAGGTTCTGGAAGGGGGTCGGGGACGGGCGGCGGTCGAGGGGCAGCGGGTCGTATTCCGCTACACGGTCTGGCTCGATGACGGCACCCAGGTCGAGACGAACGATCCGAAGTACGGCGGCGCAGGGCCCGCTCTGCTCATACCCATCGGCGAGGGCCGGGTCATCAGGGCCTGGGATGAAGGGATAATCGGCATGCGGGCCGGCGAGACCCGCAAGCTCATTGCTCCCCCCGAGCTCGCCTGGGGGGATGAGGGCAGCGGCGAGATGATCCCCCCGGGGGCCACGCTCACCTTCGAGATCACCCTGGTGGAGATACGGTGAGCGGAGCTCCCCCCGGAGACGGCCCCGGAGCGTGTCCGGGCCGCTCCCGGGGGTTGCCCCGCCGCGGGTCCCCTGTTACAATGCCGCCGGTCTGCTGTCCGGACCGGGCGCGACGGCGTCCGGCGGACGGGGCGACGGCGCTCACGGGCTCCGCCGCATCATTACAGGTACACCGAGAAAAAAGGTGCCTCCATGGCTGATACACAGAGTACGGGCGGGGGGGTGATGTACCAGCCCTATGTGCCCGCCGCCACGAGTCTGAAGGAATTCACCCTGCCGGCCCTGATCCTGGGGCTGATCCTCTGCGTCGTCCTGGGTGCGGCCAACGCCTACCTGGGGCTGGGCGCCGGGATGACCGTCGCCGCCACCTACCCGGCGGCGGTCCTGAGCATGGCCTTCCTGCGCATCATCAAAGGGAACATCCTGGAAGAGAACATGGCCCGGACCATCGGTTCGATCGGAGAGTCGATAGCGGCCGGGGCCATCTTCACGATCCCGGCGTTCCTGATCTCCGGGATCTGGGACAACCTGCAGGATCACTATCTCGAAGCCACCGCCATCATGATGCTCGGCGGGGTGATGGGGGTGTTCTTCGTCACCATGCTGCGGCGGGTGATGGTCGAGGACACCGCGCTCCCCTACCCCGAGTCGGTGGCCGCGGGCGAGATCCACAAAGCCGGACAGGCCGGGGCCACCGGAGTAGGGAACCTGCTCATCGCCGGACTGACCGGGGCGATGATCCAGGTGGCCCAGTCGCTCAGTGTCTTCCCCGCCACCTGGCAGAAGTTCGTCGCCTTCGCCAAGGGACGCGTGGTGCTGGGCGAAGGGGGACAGGTCATCCCCGGCGGCGGCGGCATCGTGCTCACCAGTCCGAAGATCTCGCCGGCCTTCATCGGCGTCGGCTACATCATCGGGTTTGAACTCGCCAGCCTTAATTTCGCGGGCGGTCTGCTGGCCTGGGGGCTCTTCGTGCCGCTGCTCCTGTACTTCCAGGGGCCGGCGCTCGAATCCGGCCTGCTGAGCTCCGGCCCCGAGAACTGGCTGGCCCTGGCCGAGAACGTCTGGCTCTACATGGTGCGGCCGATCGCCATCGGCGGCATGCTCATGGCCGCCGCCTGGACGCTCTGGGGGATGCGTAAGAGCCTGTTCGGCGGCCTCAGCCGTTCGATCACCGACCTGAAGAAGGCCGCCGCCGGTCAGCAGGTCGACATCATCCGGACCGAGTACGACATCCCGCTCAAGCAGGTGCTCGTCGGCATGGGGGTGATGACGGTGCTCACCTTCGTTCTCTACCAGCACTTCGCCAAAGATATCTCGGGCTCGCTGACCGCCACCATCGTCATGATCCTGGCCGGCTTCTTCTTCGCCGCCGTGTCCGGCTACCTGGTAGGCCTGATCGGCTCCTCCAACAACCCCATCAGCGGGCTCACCCTCTCCACCGTGGTGGTGGCGGCGGTGCTGATGGTCGCCCTGGGGCAGACCGGGGTGAACGGAGTGGCGACGGTCCTGGCGGTGGCCGGCGTGATCTGCGTCTCCTCCGCCGTGGCCGGGGAGATGCTGCAGGACCTGAAGGTCGGGCATATCCTGGGGGGCACTCCCTGGAAGATGCAGGTCGGCGATATCATCGGTGTGCTCGTCGCCTCGGCCATCATGGTCTTCCCGCTCATGATCCTCCACCAGGGGGACATCAACATGGGGGGGATCGGTCTGGGCGGTACCGAGCTGCCGGCCCCGCAGGCCAGCTTGATGGCCATGGTTTCGCAGGGGATAGTGGGCGGCGAGATGGCCTGGCCGCTGATCATCACCGGCATGCTGATGGCGGTCGGATTGATCCTGATCCGGGTCAAGAGCCCGATGCTGGTCTGCGTCGGCATGTACCTGCCGCTGCCGACCGTATTCGCCATCTGGGTCGGCGGGGTGATCAGGTGGATCATGGACCGGGTGGCCGGGCGCCGGTCGTTCAACAGCGCCCAGAAGGTCAGGATCGTGAACGCCGGGGTGCTGCTGGCCGCCGGCCTGATCGCCGGTGAGGCGCTGGTCAAGCTCGTCTTCGCCGGTCTGGCCTTCTTCGAGAAACCGGTTCCGGCGATCTTCCAGAATCCGACCTTCCTGCTCAGCCTGGCGGTGCTCATCGGAGTGGCCGTGCTCCTGATCCTCATGCCGCTGCGCAGCGCCGGCTCGCCCGACGAACCGGCGGCCCCGAGCGTGATGTAACCGCGCCAGGAGTCTGTCGGAGTAACCGGCGAACGCCAACGCCATCGGCCGGATGTCAGCGCAGACCGCAGCCGGTGGTTTACTCCGACAGGCTCCTTGGTGATCAGCCGAGGCGATACCTGGCGGCGGGACGGCCCGACGGGCCGCCCCGCCGCTCCATCACGATACCTGGAACCGGCCCGACGACCATGCCCCGAACCCGACCCGATCCACCCAACCTGCTCCTGCTGCGCCCCCGGCGACTCCTCGAGTACGAGACCGGTGAGGACGGACTGGTCACCCTCGCCGTCCCGCGGTTCCGCCATCCGCTGGCGATCAGCTGGATCGTGCCGTTTCTCCAGAAACCGACCTTCTCGATGCGTCTGGATGCTCCGGGCAGTTTCATCTGGCAGCACTGCGACGGCCGGACGACGGTGGAGGAGATGGCCGGGGCACTCCGGGAGCGCTTCGGGGAGGAGATGGAGCCCCTCTACGACCGCCTGGGACGCTTCCTGCGCCGACTGGAGCACGAGACGTTTCTGGAGCTGCTCTCTGAGGAGCCCGGCACCCTCACTCGCCGGTGACCGCCGTCGGCTTGAAGACGAAGGTCAGCAGCGCCATCCCCCCGGCCGAGATGATCCCCACCAGCCCGAACAGGAGCCACATGAGCTGGGGCGAACCGAGTACGTCGCGGGCGAAATTGACGATCGGGCCCGCGATCAGTCCGGCCAGGAAGCTCCCCAGCGCGATCGGCAGGAAAGCGAAGCCCATGTACATGCCCACCTGATCCTCGGGGGCCATGTCCCCCAGGTACTTGTAGAAGTGGGCGGCATACGCCATCTCGCCGATCGCGAAGACCACGATGCCGACCGCGACCATCCAGGGACTGGCGTGGAACGACATCATGGTCACCCCCACTGCGGCCACGGTCACTCCGAGCAGTACGGCGACCGGGGTTCGGATATTCCGCACCAGGTACCCGACGATCACCTGCAGGCAGACGATCGCTCCGGCATCGAGCGAGAGGATGAATCCGTAGAGCCGCCGCGTGATGCCGAGGTCCTGCGTCAGGTAGGTCGGGAGCGGGCCGTAGAACTGGAAGAACATGCTCCAGAAGCCGGCCACACAGAGGAAGAGCAGCATGAGACGCAGGTTGGTGATCACCTTGAAGAAATCGCGGGCGAAGGCCCTCAGGTTCTTCGGCGGCTGGGAGCTCGGAGCGGCGGTCCCGTCCCCGGCCGGTGTGCGGGTCGGTTCGCGGAAGACGAAGATGATGATCAGCAGGGCGACGACGGCTGCGCCGGCGCTGAACCAGAAGACGCTGACCACCCCCATCAGATCGGCCACCTGCCCCGAGAGGTTGTGGGCGATGAAGCTGCCGATGTTCACGAGCATGTAGTAGATCGAGAACCCCACCGCGGCCAGGGCCGACAGGCTCGTCTTCTGGACCGTGCCGGTGACCGTCGGCTTGACGATCGACGCGCCGAAAGCCACCAGCAGCAGCGCCCCCGCGATGCTCCAGTAGGTCGTGAACTGACCGATCAGGACGTAACCGACCGCCAGCAGACTGTAGGCCAGCAGAAAGGCCCGGCGGTAGCCCAGGTAGTCCGCGATGAAACCGGAGAGGACCGGCAGACCGTAGACGATGAAGCCGAAGAACCCGTTCAGACGGTAGGCCGCCTCCTCGGGGATGCCCCGCACGGTGGTCATGTAGAGCACCAGCATGGTGGTCATGCTGTAGAAGGCGATGCGTTCGAAGAGCTCCGAGATGTTGGCCGACCAGAAGGACCGGTTGAACCGGGCCAGGGAGCGGAAGAAGCCGGCGAGGCGTTCGATCACGGGACAGGTCTCCTTCTCGGGATCAGGGCAGTCTGATGAGGTCCTGCTGCACCTCACCGACGATCTCGGTGCGTCCGTCGGGAGTGACGAGTACATCGATCTCGGTCCGCACCGCCATCCGGTCCGGCAGGTAGATGCCGGGTTCGATGCTGAAAGCGGTACCGGGGAGGATGCGTCGGCGGTCGCGGGTTTCGAAGTTGTCGATATTGGCGCCGTTGCCGTGGACTTCCTCACCGATGGAGTGACCGGTGCGGTGGACGAAGAAGTCGCCGTAACCGGCGTCGGTCACCACCCGCCGCACGGCGTCGTCGATCTCCCAGCCCTCGACCCCCTCACCGGCCTCGAACCGGGCGGTCACGAGCGCCACTCCGGCATCGCGGGCGTCACACACCGTCCGCCACATGGTCACGTACTCCCCGGGCGGATCGGAGCCGATATAGCCGCACCAGGTGATGTCGGCATAGATCGAACCGGCCGGTTTCTCGCGTGCCCACAGATCGATGAGGATCGTCTGATCCATCCCGAAGGTGAGGGCGTTCTCGGGGGTCGGTTCGAAATGCGGATCGGCGGGGTGGCCGCCGATGCCGACGATCGGCACATGGTTGCCGGCGTCGAGACCCTCGGCCTCGAAGCGGTCGAGGATGAATCGGGCGATGTCGTACTCGGTCAGGGTCTCACCGGTTGTGACGGCCGCGCCGATCTTCGCGAACGCCTCGTCCTTGATCCGGTGCACCACGGCCATGGCCCGCCGGTGGCTCGCGGCCCCCTCGGATCCGAAAACGGCCTCGAACAGGCTCACCAGGTCGGCGCTCGAGACGATCTCCACCCCCCCCTTCTCCCGGATCAGTTCGACCGTGCCGGCGTCCACCATCGAGACATAGGGGATGTCGCAGAGCGGGGAGTACTGCATGGCCACGGTCCGGGCTCCGCCGAAGAGCCGGCCCAGAGCGGCGTGCAGCTCCTCCCAGCGACGGTAGACCCGCTTCTCGCCGGGGAGTGAGTCGAGCCGGGACGACTCCACCCCGTGGACGAGCCGGATCGGCTCGCCTTCGGCCGGAACGAAATAGAACCAGCGCCGGGTCGTCATCTTCTCGGGATCCATGCCGAGGATGCGGTAGGCGATGACGTCGCGGTTATGGAAGTCGTAGAAGAGCCAGCCGTCGAGGCCGGCCTCCTTCACGGCGTTCTGGATGGCTTGTAGATCCACGGTGCTATCCTCCGATACCGGGAGTGACAGGTTCGGACGGCCGTCAGTTGCGCGCCGGGGGGGGAGCGGCTTCGGGCGGTCGCCGCAGGCTCAGCCAGGTCGCCCCGACCGCCTGCTCGCCCGACTCCCGGTCGGTCACCAGCACCACCAGGAAGACCGCACCCTCGTAGGTGCGCCCGAGGCTGGAGAGATCGATGTTCATGCTGCGCGAGATATTCGGCTGCAGACTCGAGATGTCCTGCCCCGATGAGACCGTGATGATCCCCTCGGTGACGTCGTTGGGGATGATGAAGAGCGATTCGGAATAGGCGCAATCTCCGAGATCGGAGCGGGTGAGGTTGCTGACCTCGTAATGGAAGAAGAGCTCCTGTCCGTAGAGGAAACGCCGCGACGGCGCGGGGAGGATGAGCTCGTCGCCCCGTACGAATCTGCCGTCTTCCTCGGCCGGCCGGATATCCGACGCCAGCAGGATCGGCGAGACAATGAGCTGGTCGCCGGCGAAGGAGGTCAGGTCCAGGCTCATGAGCACTCCGCCCGAGGTGCCGCCGAGCGGATCTTCGGCCGAGAGATAGGCGATATAGGAGCCGACCGGGATGAAGAAGCGGTAGGTGTCGAGGAAGAACCGTCCCTCGACCCCCTCGCTGGTCCGGATCACATAGCCCTGCTGCCGGCTCTCGGCGTGCCGGGCCTGCAACTCGTGATCGACGAGCAGGAAATTGGTCCGCAGGTCGGTGACCATGAACTCCTGCTCCTGGCGCAGATCGACCGCCCGGGCGGGGATGCCGAAGGTGGCCTGGATCTCGACCGAATCCCCCGCGGCGGGGAAGGCGACGATATCGGTGGTGATGGGGATGGGGTCCTGGAGCGCTTCACGGGGGACAGCCACGCTGTAGACCGCGGGCGGGGCCAGGACGTGGAGGTGATTGAGCATCGCCGTGGTGATCCGTCCGCTCCGGCCCGAGGCGCTCTCGCTCAGAATGCCGGTCAGGGTGGTCGCCGCTTCGCCCGCGCTCTGGCGTCGGATCTGGATGGTCTCGCCGGCCTCCTCGACGAAGGCCTGCAGGGGATCGTTCAGCCGGGTGGCATCCACCCGGCCCATCATGGTGTCGCCGATACCGAGCAGCTCGGGCGTGCCCCAGAGATAGTGGGCGCTCCGGTTCCGCTGGTCGAGGAAGGCGGGAGCCCCCAGCGCCAGGATGACATCGCCCCGCCAGTCCCAGCCCGTCAGGGTGGCCGTGGTCGGGTATCTCTCGATGAGCTCCTGGAGCAGCCCCTCGGGGTCGCGCCAGAGGCGGGGGTGGGGTCCCCGGTTGGGGGTGCGGGCCAGCCGGTACTGCCGTCGCTGCAGGGCGGCGAGATCCTGCGCCAGGATTTCGGCGGTATAGGGGCCCGAGACGGCCCGCAGCAGGACCCGCGCCGGCTCGGCTCCGGCGGCGATCAGCGCCGCCAGCCGGCGGATCCCGTCGATCTCCAGCAGGTAGGCGGAACGGATGGCGAGTCGGTAGAGCGCCTCATCATAAACCTCCTGAACGCTGCTGAACTTCGCGGCGGGGATGGCCAGGAGGCGGCGTGAGACGCCGGGGATCTCGTACCACGAGATGTTGGTAAGCGCCCGGGCCAGCTCCATCGATGACGCGCCCTCGCCCTCGAGGATCTCCCACACCCCGTCCAGCGAGGGGGGATCCCAGGGGATGATCACCCCGGGATCGGGCTGGATCTCACCGTGCTCGAATATGATCCGGAACCGGTACGGGGAACCGTAGAGCATGCGCTGCAGCTCGAATCCGCCGGCGATGCTGGGCAGGGTGCGGCGCTCGCCCTCCGCCGTGGTCCGGCCCCAGGTGACGTACTCCGGGCCCTGCCAGTCGGACAGGCCGAGCCGCAGGAAGACGACCCAGAGCTCGGGCCAGTCGTTGGGATCGAGATCGGGGAAGCGCTGCTGCATGAAGGTGGAACGCTGCATGTAGACGCCGAGGGCTTCGTTCACGGGGGTTCCGGGAGAGGGATCGATCCGGCGCCAGAAAGAGTCGAGCCAGATCCCCACGTCGCCGCTCTGGCGCATCTCGCGCCGCTGCCCGGGATCGGCCAGGAGGGCGGCGATGCGGACCTCCTCGAGCCGGCTCTCCGGAACGTTGCGGGCCGCCGTCAGAGTGACGTCCTGGGTGGTGGGGGCGGCGCAGGAGAGCAGAGTGACGGGAAGGAAGAGGAGAAGAGCGGCGCGGAGCGGCGGGGGAGGAGGGCGTCGGGTCACGGCGGCTCGGTCAGGCACTGGCTTCCACCCGGTAAGAGGGTTGAGGTCGTTCCGGTGATCCTGCATGATCACCTCTTGCGGGGTTGTGGTCAATCCAGGAAGTGATCATCCTGTACCGACGGTCAGGGCACGGATCAGTTTACCCCGAAAGCGCGGACACCCGACGCCGCAGATCCAGGCAGCCGGACGGGAGCGGACAGACGCTCCCGGCGAAGCGATCACAGAGTCAAAGGGGATGATGCGATGAAGGACGCGATGAGGTACCTCCAGATATCGATGCTCGCCGCCGGAGTTCTGCTCACGGCGGCCTGTGCCGCCGCGGCCGGCGGAAGAACAGGCGCCGCCGCCGCCCACGTCTGGCCGGAGGGCACGACCGTCACGTACACGATCACGAGCAGTCAGTCGCAGACGGTCGAGATGCCGGGGTACGGGGAGCAGACAAGCAACAGCTCCACCACCATCGACGTCACGGTCACCGCCGTCGGCCCGCGCCGGTTCTCAGTCACCGTGACCGATGCGTCGACGGTCAGCGATAACCCGCCGTCGGGTGATGAGCCCGATATCAACCTGCTGATCGGGATGGAGTGCACCTTCTCACTCGATGAACGGGGCGAGATCGTCGAGGCGACGGGGCTGGAGGAGAACGGCTACGTCCGTGACGCGGGCGGGGTGGAATCGTTCCGGGAAGAGTACCAGGGCCTGTTCCTGATCCTGCCCGAGGGGGGACTGGAGGCGGGTGTGGAATGGACCCGCGAGTACGGCTTCACCGCCAACCAGATGAACATGATGAGCCTCGAGTTCACCATGAAGGATCACTACACCTGCGTCGAGGAGACGGTCTACGAAGGCACGGCGGCGTGGAAGATCGCGGTGAGGTCGGAGGCGTCGGTGAGCGGCTCGGGTGACGCCGAAGGCACGCCGATTGATCTCTCCTTCAGCGGAACCGGCGAGGGGGCCGTATACGTGGCGACGGGCACCGCCATGGTCCTGGGGGCCGAATCGGAATCCACCCTGCAGGGCGGCGCGTCGGTCATGGGCATGGACCTGCCGCTGACCGTGAGGACCACCGGCGGTCTGACCAGGAAGTAGGCCTGCGGAGGCGAGATCGGCTACTGGATCTGGCAGAGATCGATCGAAGGGGTCGAGCCGGTTCTCCGCCTGGGCGCGGAGAGCCTCGTGATCGCTCTCGATCCCCATCTGGTGCTGGCGCTGGATCGGGAAGGACGACCGTGGCGGCTCGTGGACGGCGCCGTCACCTTTCGCTGGGGGCTGAACGGGCGGGTGCTGGCGGTGACCCGCCGCAGCGACGGGGAACGGGCCTACCGCTGGCTCGAACGCGATGAAGCGGTAACCCGGTGGGAGCGCCTGCGCTCCCGACTGGCCCCCCTGTTCGAGGCCGGTCCCGATCTGCTCCCCGCCCTGGAGTTCTCCGGCGGGATCCCGCCTCCCGGGGCGGAGGACGAACTCGTCGCCGCACTCGCCCGAACGACCGCCCGGGACGGTCCGGCGCTGCGCGCCGAGGCCGTTCGCTTCGGTGAGATCTACACGCCGGTCGGCATCCTGCCCCCCGATCAGTACCTGGCGCTGGTGGTGCAGCTCACCCACGGCTGCCCCTTCAACACGTGCACGTTCTGCGGTTTCTACCGCGATGTCCCCTTCCGGGTGAAAGACCCAGGAGAACTGCGAGCCCACCTGCGGGAGGTCGACACCTTCCTCGGCCGGGGCGCCCGGCTGCGCCGGAGCCTCTTTCTAGGCGATGCCAATGCCCTGGCCGTGCCGGCTGAAGGCCTCGTCCCGCTGGTGGATGAGGTGCGGACCCACTACATCGCCCGTCCGGATCTGAGCGGGAACATGCACGCCTTTCTGGATGCTTTCTCGGGAGCCGGCAAGAGCATCGAGGAATACGCCCGGCTCCGGGAGCTGGGACTGGTCCGGGTCTGTGTGGGACTCGAATCGGGACACGATCCGCTTCTGCGCCGGCTCCGCAAACCGGGTTCGGCCGCCGACGCGGCGACGACCGTAAGGAGATTGAAGGCCGGCGGGCTCGCGGTGAGCCTGACGGTTCTGCTCGGCGTCGGGGGGGAACGTTTCGCGGCGGGGCACGAACGCGACACCGGAGCTCTTCTCGGTGATCTTCCCCTCGATCGCGGTGATATACTCTATTTCAGCGAGCTGGTAGACCTGCCCGGGACCGAGTACGTCTCTCAGGCATGCGCCGATGCTCTCGAACCGCTCACCCGGGCGGAGGTGCGGCGCCAGAGGGAACAGATGGCCGCCGCGGTGATGCCATGGCGGCGGGGGGGACCGCGCTGTGCCACTTACGATATCCGCGAATTCAGCTACTGACCGATGGTGAACACCGGAGCGCGCATCCGTACCTGCGGGATCGTCGCGGGCGTCGTGATCCTGCTTGCCGCAGCGGTCCCCACCCGGGCGCAGCAGACCGATCCCGTGGCCGCCGCGCAGGCGGCCCTGGCCCGTGGAGACGCCCCGGCGGCGCTGCGCCTGGCCCGGCGGGCGACCCGGCAGCAGCCCGGCAAGGTCGAGGGCTGGATGGTGCTCGGACGCATATATCTGGTTCTCATGACCGAGGGATTCCTGGAATCACGCGCCCAGAACGCGGTGCGGGCTTTCACCGAGGCCGCCGTGCTCAATCCCTCCCAGGCCGATGTCTACTTCCTGCGGGGCCGCGCCTACCTGGAGGGATTGCGGGACTCCACCCGGGCGGGAGCCGATTTCGAGCAGCAGCTCCAGGTCGATCCGGCCCACACCGATGCCCTCGTCCGGCTGCTCGAACTCGCCGTCGACATGGAGGAATGGGAGCTGGCGGGTGATCTGGCCGGCACCGCCCTGGTCCGGTTCGCCGGGGACGTCCGCATCTACCGGCCGCTCCTGCGTCTCTACCTCAAGAAGAAGGAGTGGGGCGCCGCGGCCCTGGTGGCACGCCATTACCTGGCGGTGCTTTCCCCCTTCAACCGGGATCGCATCGACGATCTGGAACCGCTCCTGACGGTGGAGGAGGCGGAATCCTACCGTGCCCTCAGCCCCGAGGAGCGGGATCTCTACCGCCGCCGCTACTGGGCCCGACGCGGCGGGGCGCGGCTCGACGGCTTCTCCCACCGTTTCCTGGAACATATCTGGCGGACCGCCGAAGCCCGGGCACGGTTCGGAGTCGGCGAGCCGCGGTGGGACATCAGGGGTGAACTCTTCATCCGCTACGGACCCCCCCAGTACCGCCTCACTTCGACCTCGGGACTCAGCCTGAACATGATCCTCGACGGCGAGTTCCAGTCCCGCTGGCGCTCTCGCATGCTTGAACTGGAGGTGCCGACGGCTTCCTTCGAGACGGGGGACTACACGACCTTCTTCGACCCCGCCTTCGAAGCCCCGCGGGGCGCCAACCGCTTCGAGTTCTGGATCTACCGCTCCGAAGGGCTCCTCTTCCGGTTCGAGGAGCAGGCCATGGGGAACGGGTTCCTGCTGGCGTCGGGCAGCGGCGACCTGGAGGCGGCGCTCAAGCGGAAGCTCCCCGTCATCTCGCGCCTGGAGGAGGACACCATCCCGCTGGAACCGGCTTTCACCGTCGCCCAGTTCCGGGCTCCGGACGGCGGGACCCTGCTCCACTCCTACCTCTCCCTGCCGGCGGTCGAACTGACCGGTACATCAGCCGATTCCCTCCCCACCGCCACCCTGCTCTCCCAGGTGATCCTGACCGACACCGCGGGAAGGATCGTCGCCGAGGGGGAAAGATCGCGCGACCTGGTAGCGGGTGAGGCGACCCGGATCCAGCGCTCGCTCCGTTTCGTCGATGCCGTGGTACTGGCGGCTGAGGCCGGTGAGTACGAACTCTCCGCCTTCGTAGCCGAGCGGGCGAGCGGCCGCTACGGCACAATCGGTCCGCAGCCGGTGACGGTCCGTGATTTCTCCGGATCGGAGCTGGCCCTGAGCGACCTCGTCCTGGCGGCGCCCGATACCCTGGGGAGCAGCGAGTGGAACCTCCGGAACGAAGGCCTGACCTACCTGCCCCAACCGGCGGGGGTCTTCGACCTGGAGAAACCCTTCGTCCTGTACTTCGAGATCTACAATCTCGCCCGCAACCTCGACGGCGTCTCGACCTACGAACTGACCTATGAGGTATTCCCCGAACCCGGCTCCCGGATCCTGCCGGCGGACATTTCGTCCTCGATCGCAGCGGTACGGGGGATCGGCCGCGGCACTCCCGCCGTCTCGGCGAGCACGACCTGCCGCAGCACCGGCGCCCACGCCGTCCACCGCCCCGAGCTGAGCATGGCCGCCCACTCCGAGGGTCTCTACCGCCTGCGGGTACGGGTACGGGATCTGGCGCGGGGGACCGAAGTCGCCCGTGAGCGGCTCTTCCTCGTCCTCGCCGCATCCCCTCCGCCGCCGTGAAGTAAACCCTGGTTCAGGCGCGATCCCTGTTTCGGGCACATGGAGCCGGGGTGCGGCGGGGTCGAAAGAGAGGAACGAGCGGCAATGGGGGCGCCGCTGGACACAGGGTCCGGCACGCCCGGCGGGGGAACCCGCCGATGGCGGAGGTGAGGCGACGGGCCCCTACGGGAAAGGACAGGATGATGACGCGTGGTACGATGATGATGGCCGGTGCTTTCCTGCTCGCGGGCACCCTTCAGACGGCCGCCCCGGCACAGACCGGGGTCCAGGTTCAGGCCCGCCGACCAGCTCGATTCGAGCTGACCGAGGAGCAGAGAACACAACTCGCGGAACTCAGAGCGCAGCAGCGTGAGGCGGCCGATGAAGCCCGGGCGGAACTGATCAGGGTCCGGGCCGAGGTCCAGGCCCTGCAGGTGGAGAGAGACGTCGATCTGCGCGCGCTGGAGCAGGCCATGAACCGGCTCTCCCAGCTCGAGAACGCCCTGATCATAAAGGGAATTCAGAACGCCCGGGAACTGGCCGGGGTGTTGACCGCGGAACAGCGGCAGCAGTTCGGCGCCCGGTCCGTCATGGGGACGGGAAGCGGTGTCATCGGCCCGGCGGCCGGCCGGATGTCCGGCCGCTCGTACGCCCGGGCCGGGAACCGCATGATGAGGCCCGGCCGGGCTGCCGGCAACCGCCCGGGTGCCCTGGGCCGGAATGCCCGGGGCTGGGGCGGTCGAGGGGCCGACCGCGCCATCCGGCCGGGGACCCTCTCGGAGCAGTGGCGGAACGCCCCGCGCCGGATGATCCCCCCCGCCGCTGAGGGAGCAGAGCTTCCCGGAGCGGGCCGCCTGCTGCTGCGGCGCGGCCGGAGTACGGTGCCCCCGCCGCAGGGGGGTGTCCCCGCCGCCGGCGACGCACCCCTGCGGATGGGCCGCGGCCGCATGGGCGGGATGAACGTCCCGCCGCCGGCGAACTGAAACCGGGTCGGAACGGCTCCGCACCGTTCCGACTGAAAAGGCCGGCAGTCGCCCGATACTGCCGGCCTTTTCCTGGCTCGATTCCTCTGCCCGGCCCGCCCGGGATCCGGGCGGTTACAGATCAGGACATTCCCGGTCCAGATCGCGGGTGGTCAGGTTCTCTCCCTCGCTGAAGACGTGCCAGCGCCAGAAGGTCGGGGGCGGACTCTTGCTCAGACTCCGGCTCCAGATGGCGTAGGTCAGCACGGCTTCGTTGGCCTGGCGCAGGCGGTCGCTCAGGACCTGGGCGGCCTTGTTGGCGATCTTGACCGCGATCCCCGGGGCGTCCCTGACCATGGCGAAGTAGGCCGACCGGGTGATGGCGATCGTCCGGGTCGGTTCGGTCGCCCGCACCGAGGCGGTGTGCGGTCCCTCATCGAACATGGAGGCCTCCCCGATGATCTCACCCCGGCGCAGGGTCGCCAGGACGATCAGCGCCTCTTCGCTCACCTCCTTGACGATCTGCACCTCGCCCGCGAGGATGAGCTGGATACCTTTCCGGCGCAGGTCTTCGGAGTAGATGGGACCGTCGGAGGGGGAGTAGGTGCAGACCTCGAGGTAGGGGATGAGGTCGCGGAGCTCCGCGGGCGTGTACCCGTCAAAAAACTCTAGAGGGATCAGCTCCTCGACCTGTAGACTTGCTGCTGATGATCCGTTCATGGGAGTGCAGTATAGCAGCACACCCGACGGCGGTCCACTTCACCTCTTACCGGGACGTACCAATGGATCAGCTAAGCCTGGATGCGACCACCCTCTCCATCATGGTCCAGGCCGCGGGGCTGGCGACCCTGATGCTCATGCTCCGGGAGTTCCGGGGCGACGAGGAGGAGATCTCCGAAGAGGAGCTGCAGGGACTGGTGATCGCCTACCGTTTCCATTACCAGGTCGCCCTCGATCTGCTGCTGGAAGGCATGCGGGAGCAGGAGGAAGGCTGAGGGCCTCTACCCGCCCCGCCGGGCCGAAGCAACCATCTCCCGCACCTCGTCCATGAGCTGTGAAGAGCGGTAGCACCATCCGTCCTTGATGGTCCATTCCACGGTCCCGCCCCGGCGGCAGGCGCCGTCGATCCAGACATCGGTCCCGGTCGGGTAGAGCAGTTTGAAGTTCTCCTGCGGATTGCCGTTGACCAGGATCAGATCGGCCCGCCAGCCGGCTTTGATCCGGCCCAGCTCGTGTTCCTGTCCCAGCGCCAGGGCGTTGTTGCCGGTGGCGTGCCGGATCACATCGAGGGGGTGGAATCCGGCCTCCTGCTGCAGTTCGAGCTCGCGCACGAAAGCGAATCCGTAGAGCCGGTAGATGAATCCGGCGTCGCTCCCCGCACAGATGAGACCGCCCCGCTCGGCGAACTCCCGCAGAGCCGCGAACCAGAGCTCATAGTTCCGCTTCCAGGCGATCTCATCCGCGGTCGTCCAGCCCAGGAAGTAGGAGCCGTGGCTCTGCAGGCTGGGACTGAAGTACTCCTCCAGGGCCGGGTGCAGATAGTCCTCGAACCAGGGCTGGGTGCGCGCCCGCTGGACGTCGCGGCTGGCCTCGTAGATGGTCAGGGTGGGGCACCAGGCCA
>CAYSYY010000026.1:0-16135 GCA_964435265.1 uncultured Gemmatimonadota bacterium | reverse complement strand
CGGCTGCGCAATCCGCTCCACCGCTGGCTGAGGAGCACCCTCGGGGCGTTCGTCGCCCCGGCCCCGGAGACGGCCGCGAAGGCGGAACAGGTCTGGGGGATGGAACCGGGCGAGGTGACCGTCATCCCCAACTACGTCCCCTCGGCGCCCTACTCCTCACCCGATCTGGACACCGCAGCCGCGGCCTGGCGGGCCGACTGGGGGATGCCGGCCGGGGCGCTCTGTATCGGCACTCTCGCCCGGCTCGAACCCGCCAAGGGGATCGATCTCTTCGTCGAGGCCGCCCTGCAGGCCGCGGAAGACGAGGCGGGCCGCGCGGCCCGTTTTATCATCGGCGGCCCCGTCTCCCCCGGTCATGAGTCGTGGGTGGATGATCTGAAAGCGCGGATCGGGGGCTCCCCCACCGCCGGGCGCATCATCTTCACCGGACCGGTGGAGCACGCCCGGGTCCCGGCCTTCCTGCACGCCCTCGACGCCTTCGTGCTGGCCTCGCACCGCGAGACCTTCGGGCTTGTGCTGGTCGAAGCGATGCTGGCCGGCTGCGTCGTCATCGCCACCCGCGGCCCCGGGCCCGACTTCATCCTCGATAATGGTCGGACCGGAGTCCTGGTGCCCCCCCGCGATACCGATGCCCTCATCCAGGCCATGCTGGATCTGCTCTCAAGTCGGGAGGAGATCCGGGCGAAGGGATCACAGGGCCGGGATGCCGCCCGACGTCTCTTCACCGATGATTGTATTCTCCCCCGGTACGAAGAACTCTTCCGGGAGCTGATAACTCATTCTAACGCCCCGGCCCGGGCAGCAACCGGATTGAGGGGAACATCGGATTAACGGGAACATCGGAATGACGAGAACGGCTCCCGACCGGCCTTACTGCTTCAGCACGCGTATCCGGTCCCCCCGGATCTCGAGCACTTTCGGCTCCCCGCCGTAATACCGGGACATCCCCGTGTCGATGCACCAGACCCGGCTGTCGCAGTAGGCGGCCACCCCCCCTTCCTGAACGGTGTGCCCCACGATCATCCGGCTCACCCCCAGGCGGGCGAGAACCTCGTCGAGCAGTGCCGCATCGGCGGAGTCCGGATCGGAGGAGAAATGCCGCGACCACACCGGGCTCATCTCCCCCCGGATCCACTCCGGGTACGGCCCCTCGCCGCGTAGCCAGGCCCTGATCGTCTCGTTCATCCCTTCGAGTCCGCGATCGACATGTTCGGGCAGGATCCCCCCGTGGACGAACAGGTTGTCCCCGATGATCACGGCCGTATTGCGCCGGGCCAGCCGGAGGGCGACGGGCCCGCCCGGGCGGAAGGCGGCCACCCGGGACCGCTGTTCCGGTTCGAAGGTCAGGAGCAGTGAGTCTGGTTCTGTATCGGGGAACGCCTGGCTGAAGTCGCTGAACCCTTCGTCGGTGACATAGCGCAGGTCGAGATAGGCGTTCATGAGTTCGTGATTGCCGTTGATCACATGGACCGCGCCGCCGGCCCGGGCCGCTTCTTCGGTCAGTCGATCGAGCAGATCGAGGATCTCCAGTTCATCTCCGCCCCGATCGATCTGATCCCCGGTCTGCACCAGGACGAGCCGGCCGCCGATCCAGTGGTCATCATCGTCGATGGCTCCGGCGATCTTCAGCGCCCGCCGGGTCGCCGCCAGATCTCCGTGCAGATCGCCGATCGCGACGATCCGCTCCGCCGCCTGGAACCGGGTGGGCAGGGTCCGGGGGCCCTCCTCGACCGTCCGGGCACACGATGAAAGACAAGAAGAAAGACAGGAGGACAGAAAGGTGAGAACAAAGATGGACCGGAGAAGAGCACGGCCCGAACGATGAAGTCGGTTGCCCATGATCGCCTCCCCCTGCGCGGGAGGACGCCCCGTCAGCGTCCCGCCCCGGCTTCGGCGGCGGCCTCGTAGACAACCCGCCCGCCGAGGATGGTGTAGTCCACGTGCGCGGAGAGGATCTCATAGCTGCGCCCTTCAATGATGTTGCGCGAAAGCACCACCATGTCGGCCAGCTTGCCCGCTTCGAGCGAGCCGAGATCGTCTTCGCGGAACATAGCCCACGCCCCGCCCATGGTATAGTGGTAGATCGCTTCCTCGATGGTGAGGCGCTGTTCAGGGTAGCGGCTGACGAGCTGGAGCAGATTGCCCATCGGATTCAGGTTCGAGACCGGCCAGTCGGTCCCCCAGCAGAGGTGGGCGCCGTTATCGAGCAGGGTGCGCCACATGTCCACCCGGTGCGCCCGTTCCACCCCGAGCCGCTGTTCGCGGTAGGCCTGGTCGCCGGTGATATTCGGCTGCATCGAGGCCACCATACCCAGCTCGGCGAAGCGCGCCGTATCCTCGGCCAGCATCACGGTGCCGTGCTCGACCCGGTGGCGCAGGCCCATGACGCCGTGCGCCTGCTGGGCCCGCTCGACCGCGTTGAGGACCCAGTGGACGGCCCGGTCGCCGATGGCGTGCACGCCCACCTGGATCCCGGCGGCGTGGATGCGTGCGACCAGAGCGTAGAATTCCTCTTCCCCGTACTGAGCCAGGCCGCGGTTGCCCGGTTCCTCGGTGAAGTCCTCGAACATGAACGCCGTGCGCACCCCGATGGTGCCGTCGAGAAAGAGCTTCATCATACCGGTCCGGATCATGTCGTCACCCTGATCGTGACGCACGCCCCGGGCGATGCACTCCTCGAGCTCCCACGAACCCAGCCAGGCGCAGATCCGAATGGTGAGGTTCCCCGCCTCGTTCAGGGCGCGGTAGATCTCACGCTGTTCAGAATTCGACGAGGTGGCGGCGCAGGTCACACCGGCCCGGCGGGCGTAGGCCACGGCACGTTCGATGACGTCCCGTGGGGTCCACGGCATCGGCACGTGCAGCAGGCTCGCCGCGGCCTCCTTGAGGATACCGGTCGGCTCCCCCGTCCCGGGATCGAGCACGATCTCCCCGCCGAAGGGCACCTCGCTCGCGGCCGTGAGGCCGGAGATCTCAAGCGCCTTCGAGTTGACCCAGACGGCGTGCCCCCCGCTCCGGCCGATCACGACCGGATTGTCGGGGGAGACCGCATCGAGCAGCTCCCTGGTCGGCCAGCCCAGGCCGGGGTAGAGGTCGGTGTCGGGGAAAGACGCCGTGGCGTAGACCGCCTGCCCTGCAGGAACGCGGGCGATCTCCTCGGCCAACCGGGCCTGGATCGTCTCGATCGAGGCCAGACGCAGGTCGAGCTGGGTGAGGGATTGTCCGCCGGAAGGCAGGTGGCAGTGGGAATCGATGAAGCCGGGCAGTACCAGACGCTCCCCGACATCGAGGACCTCGGTATCGCGGGTGACGAACCTTCTGATCTCCCGCTCGCTGCCGACGGCGATGATGCGTCCACCGGCGACCGCGATCGCCTCGGCCCACGGATTGGCCGCATTCACCGTCCAGATCCGGCCGTTGACCAGGGCGAACTCGGCCCTCTGGCGCTGACCGGCGACCGGCCCGGGCGCCAGGCAGAGGCCGGCCAGCAGCAGGACGGCCGTCCGGCGCACCGTCAGCCGCCCCGGCGCAGGTGGACGTACCCGTTGGTGGTCCGGATCCTGATGAGGTGCTTCCCGTCGCCGGCCGTGAGGCGGCCGTAGCGGATCTTGCGGGGAGTGCCCTGGCTGTCGTCCCACGCCTCGCTCTCAGTGATCTCGAGCCCGAAATCGTCCACGATCCGCACGTCCCGTTCGTGACCCCGGGTGAAGGCGGCCTCGATCTCGACCCGCATCGAAAGTCCTTCCGGTACGGTCAGGTAGATATCACCGTATCCCGAGATCAGGGTCACCTCTCGATCGCCCGCAGCGGGATCGCCGGTCATGGTGACCCTGATCGTCCCGGCTCCGGTCCGGGCTTCGACCCGGCCGTCGATACTGTGGATGCGGATATCCCCTCCGCCCGTGCTGGCCCGCACATACCCGCCGGCCGATCCGATCCAGATGTCCCCGCCCCCTGTGCGCACGTCGGCCCCGGCCGGCGCTTCGTCGACATCGATGGCACCGCCGGCGTTCCGGATGTAGACGGCCTCGGCCGGATACGTCCGGTCGGGAGTGACGACGTTGCGGAACTCCACCACCCCGCCCCCCGAATCGGCGTCGATATCGCCGGTGACGTTCTCCACCAGCACTTCACCGCCGCCGGTCCGCACATAGCCGTCGAGTTCGGAATCGCGCAGCGTGATCCGGCCCCCGGCCGTCGAGAGCGCGATGGTGCCGTGCAGGTCGGCCAATTCCAGTTCCCCCCCGGCGGTCCGGCCGCGGATATCACCCGCGATGCCCCGCAGGGTGATGCCGCCGCCGGCGGTGGAGAGGTCGAGGTCACAGCGCCGGGGGAGGTGGATCACCACCTGGATGTTCACCGTCTGCACCCGCCGGAGCTGCTCGGCCAGTACCCGCAGAGTGGTGCCGCGCCGGTCGATGTCGAAGCGGAAGGCCTCCGGGTCGGTCCGCCCGAACTCGATCCGGATCCGCGCCTCATCCCCGCCGTCGCCGCGGATATCGATCGATCCGCCGCCGCGCAGGTCGACCTCGAGCCGTTCGGCGCCCCGGGCGTCGAGGTCGCGCTCGATCGTCTCCTGACCCTGCACCGGCAGGGTCAGGATCAGGAATGGAAGGATGACGGCGCTGTATCGCATGGCTGTCCTCCGGGTGGTACGTCGTTCACTTCCGGGTGACCGTAATCCGCATCTCCATATCCATCGGGATGTCCATCCCCTGGGCGGAGATCCCTCCGCTCATCGTTATGGTCCCGTGGCTCTCCAGGATCATGCCCGTAGCGGCGTCGATGATGGTCGTCCCCTCGGCCGTTCCGGCCATGGCCATATCGACGGCCGTACCCATCACATCGCCCCCGCCCGACATGGCGGTGGCGCTGGTGGATCCGATTTTCCAGGCGGGGATCCCCTCATGAGTGAGCTGTTCCAGGCAGGTGTAGGCGTCCTCGTTGCTGAAGTCGATACCGATTCCCATGATGTTGAAGGGATAATTGTACGTCCGCGTCCACTCCTGTCCCACCGCCAGCGCTCCACCCGGCAGGTACTGGAAGAGGACCTGCAGCATCTGCTCGGTGAAGGCCTCGGCGCCCAGGAAATCCACGTACGGATTGCCCGCGAAGCCCGTGTGTTCGATGACGAGTCCCTGCTCGTCGAGGGTGATCGTCCCGCTGGCCCCGATCAGATCGGTGGTCAACGGCGTCTCGAACGGCGAATCACTGATCTCTTCCGCCGATGCATCGACGACGCCGACCTCGAAGGTGCGCGGTCCGGTCGCGCTCACGGTAAAAGTCATCGAGGAGGTGGAAGGCATGGACTGCTCCCCGCCTCCGGGTATCGAGATGGCCATGGTCTGGACCGTGACCATCTCGTAGGTGACCGAGGTTCCCCTCGGCCAGGTGTGGAAATCCGGCCGGCTGCCCGCCATGCCGCCGGCGCAGGCGGATATGAGCAGAAGGGCAGCAGGCAGAACGGCAAGCATGCGCACGCGCGTGAAGATCTTCATGTCATCCTCCAGGACTGTCGTCAGTACGATGTGTCAGGCACTCCGCACCCGGTACTCGGTGTCAGGGTGCATCCAGTACTCGACGTTATGGTGTGTCCGGGACAGCCTGCGCTCGCCTGCCGCCCGGCCGGGCCGCTTCCCGGGCACTTCTCACAGTCTCTCCGACATATATGAGAAGCTTATGTGTTGAGGTATACGGTAGTCAACCGACGGAGTTTCACCTCTTTCTGTTCCGCTGATCGCGGATCGCCCTCACGATCCCGGCGGAGGTGGTACCGGCGGCACTGGTGGTTTCTGGTCCCGGGGTATCGGGCTTGTGTACGGATGGTCGGCGATCTTGCGCTGGAACTCCTCCTGAGCTGCAGCCACGAGATCGGGCGAGACCATCAGTTCCACCGCGGCCGCTCCCAGCACCCGGGCCGCCTGCAGCATCCCCTTCTGCCCGATGCTCATACCCGAGCAGACCACGATCGGCCAGGAGTGCCCCGGCGAACCGATCGGCCAGCAGGCGGTGTTGATCCGGCCGGTGGGAGTTAGCCGGCTCACCTCGGCGACGTCGGTCGATCCCCCTCCCGCCGGCTGCTCGCGCTCGGGCATCGTCTCCACCTCGGTCGAGAGCCCGGCTTCGGGCCGCGCGAGCTCGCGCTGGATCGCGTGGGCGAACGCCTGTTCCTCCTCGGTCCACTCCACCGGTCCGATCTCGTGCAGGATCCGGTCGAGCAGCTCGGTGACCGGCCGGTTCAGCAGGTAGGAGTGCACCCCGGTTATCAGGGTGATCCGGTGGGTGGTCTCGGTGGCCAGCGCGGCCGCCTCGGCGCACCTGAGCACCCGGGCGTAGGTCGTTTCCACCCCGTCCCGCTCCAGGTCGCGCACGTAGTACCAGACCCGGGCGTACCCCGGCACCACGTTGGGAGCTCCCCCGCCGTCGGCGATGACGTAGTGGATACGAGTCGAGGTCGGCACGTGTTCGCGCAGCATGTTCACGGCGTGGTCCATTAGTTCCACCGCATCCAGGGCGCTGCGCCCGTTCCAGGGATCTCCAGCGGCGTGGGCTGTCCGGCCGAAGAACTCCACCGTGAAGTTGTTCAGCGCCCGGCTGCTGGAGAAGCCGACCGCGTTGGAGGCACCGGGGTGCCAGTCGAGGCAGACGTCGAGTACGTCGAAGACGCCGTCGCGGGCCATGTAGACTTTGCCCACCACGGTCTCCTCGGCCGGACAGCCAAAGAGGCGGATGGTGCCGGTGAGCCCCCGCGCCTCCATGACCTCCTTGGCCGCCACCGCCGCTCCCGTGCTCCCGGCGCCGAAGAGGTTGTGCCCGCAGCCGTGCCCCGGCGCCCCCTCGCGCAGGGGCTCCTGGCGCGGCGCGGTGGTGTTGCTCAGACCGGGCAGAGCGTCGAACTCGGCCAGGATGCCCACCACCGGGCGCCCCGATCCCCACTCGGCCACGAATGCGGTGGGCATCCCCGCCACCCCCCGCTCCACCCGGAAACCCTGCCGCTCCAGGTACCCGGCCAGTTCCTCCGCCGAACGCGTCTCGGTCAGCGCCACTTCGGCATAGCTCCAGACCGCCTCGCTCAGGGCGACGAGCTCGTCGGCGTGCCGGTCCACCGCCGCCCACGCTTCCTGGTGGAGACGCTGCACCCGCTGGGCCGAGAGCCCGGCCGGCAGAAGCAGACCGAGGGTAAGCGCGGCCGGGAGAACCAGGCGTGACGGACGGAAGCACATCAACGCGCGCGGGCGGATTGCAGTGGTCATGATGCGGGCTCCTTGCAGACGGGTTCAATCCGGGGGGTCCGGGCCCGGAACCTGAACATTAGCAGCCGGGCGGGCGGATTGCCAATCCCGCAGTAGGCTGCCCCCCGGCCCCTTCCTATATTGAAGCGTCATGCACGAACTGCCCGTCACCCAGAGCGTCCTGGACCTGGCTCTGCAGCATGCCGACGAGGCCGGGGGCGGCCGCATCACCGACCTCTACCTGGTGGTGGGCCAGCTCTCGGGGGTGGTGGACGCTTCGGTGCAGTTCTACTGGGACATCCTGACCGAAGGGACGCCGGCCGAGGGCTCCCGGCTGCACTTCCGGCACACCGTCATGAAGATGCAGTGCCGCGACTGCGACACCTCTTTCACCCCCGAGGAGCTCTCGTACTTCTGTCCGGCCTGCGGGAGCCTGCGGGTGAAGGTGACCGCCGGCGACGAGTTCCGGCTCGAAGCGATCGACGTGGAACCGGTCGACGGCTCCGGGGATCTGGAGGCGACACGATGAGCGAACGCATACCCGTGGAGCAGAAGATCACCAGCCGCAACGATGTGATCGCGGCCGGGAACCGGGCCCGTCTCGACGCCGCCGGCATCTTCTCCCTCAACCTCATGGCCTCCCCCGGAGCGGGGAAGACCTCGCTCATCGAGCAGACCGTACCGCGCCTGCTCAGCCGGTTCCGGGTGGGGGTGATCGACGGCGATCTGGCCACCAGCCTCGACGCCGACCGGGCCGCCCGCGCCGGGGCGGTGAGCGTGCAGATCAACTCCTCCTCCTGCCACCTCGACGCCCCGATGGTGAGCCGCGGGCTGGACCGGCTCGACCTGGCGACCCTCGACCTCCTCATCGTCGAGAACGTCGGCAACCTGGTCTGCCCCGCCAGCTGGAAGCTCGGCACCCACCGGAGCGTACTCATCGCTTCGATCCCCGAGGGTGACGACAAACCCTACAAGTACCCCGGCATGTACCGCGGCGTCGACGCGCTGGTGATCAACAAGATCGATCTCCTCCCCTACCTCACCTTCGATATGGCCCGCTTCCGCTCCGGGGTGGAGGCCCTCAACGAGGGCGTGCTCACCTTCCCTCTCTCCTGCACCACCGGCGAGGGCATCGACGCCTGGATCGCGTGGGTGACCGATCTGGCCCGCGGCCGCGGTTGATCCGGGGAGGCCTCGTGGACGGCCGCCGTATCCACATCACCGGGATCGTGCAGGGGGTCGGCTTCCGACCCTACGTGCACCTGCTGGCCGAGCGGCTGGGTCTCTCCGGCTGGATCCGCAACTCCTCGAGCGGGGTCGAGATCGAGGTGGAAGGCGAGGCCGGGACGCTCGCGGCCTTCGAACAGAACCTGCGCGGCGGCGGTCCGCCCCGCGCCCATATCGAGCGCTTCGTGGTCGAAGCGGCCGGTCCGTGGGGGCACCGTGGCTTCGAGATCGTGGAGTCCCGGGCCGGAGAGGGCGAGTACCTGCCCGTCTCCCCCGATATCGGGCTCTGCGCCGACTGCCGGCGCGAGCTGGGTGATCCCGCCGACCGGCGCTACCGCTACCCCTTCATCAACTGTACTAACTGCGGGCCCCGCTTCACCATCGTTCGCGACATCCCCTACGACCGGCCCCGGACCACCATGGCAGATATCGCCATGTGCCCCGACAGCGCCGCCGAGTACGCCGACCCGCGCGACCGCCGCTACCACGCCCAGCCGGTGGCCTGCCCGGCGTGCGGACCGCAGGTGTGGCTGGAGCGCGGCGGGGCGGGCACCGACCCGGCGGTTCCGGACGGTGCCGCGGCACCGGATGACATGCAACATGCTGCGGCCGCGGCCGGAGAACGGCTGGCCGAGCGGGACGAGGCCATCGTGCAGACCCGAGCGCTGCTGGCCGGCGGGGGGATCGCGGCGATCAAGGGCCTGGGGGGCTTTCACCTGGCCTGCGACGCCACCGACGCCGGGGCCGTGCGCGAGCTGCGCCGGCGCAAGCAGCGTGACGACAAACCCTTTGCGCTGATGGCCCCCGATCTGGAGACGATCGCACACTACGTCGAGGTCAGCGCCGAAGACCGGGCCCTGCTCGAGAGCCCCGAGAACCCGATCGTGCTCATGCTGCAGCGCACCGAACCCGCCGGCGGAGCGCCGCCGCTGGCGCCGGAGGTGGCCCCGGGCCTGAACCGGCTTGGTTTCATGCTCCCCTACACCCCACTGCACCACCTCCTGCTCGAGCCCGCTCCGGGGTACCCGCCGGTGCTGGTGATGACCAGCGGCAACCTGAGCGACGAGCCGATCGCGTACGAGGACGCCGACGCCCGCGAGCGGCTGGCCGGCTACGCCGATGTATTCCTGATGCACGACCGGCCGATCCATATGCGCTGCGACGACTCGGTCGTGGCCGACTGGCGCGGCGGTCCATACCCTTTCCGGCGGGCCCGCGGCTACGCCCCCGTCCCGATCCTTCTCCCCGCGGCCGCTCCGCCCCTGCTGGCCGCCGGCGGGGAGTACAAGAACACCTTCTGCCACGTACGGGACGAGCGCGCCTTCGTGAGCCACTTCATCGGTGAGATGGACTCGATCGAGGCCAACCGCTCCTTCGGCCGGGCGGTGCACCACTACGAGAACCTTTTCCGGATCACCCCGGAACTGATCGCCCACGATCTGCACCCCGACTACCAGGCCACCCGCTACGCCCTCTGGCGGGCCCGGGAGGAGAACCTGCCGCTGGTGGGGGTGCAGCACCACCACGCCCACATCGCCTCGTGTCTGGCCGACAACGCCCGGCCGCCCGGGAGCCGGGTCATCGGGGTCTGCTTCGACGGCACCGGCTACGGCACCGACGGCACGATCTGGGGGGGCGAGTTCCTGATCGCCGGGTACGACTCCTTCGCCCGCGCCTTCCACCTGGTCTACACCCCCCTGCCCGGCGGTGACGCCGCGGTGCGCAATCCCTACCGGGTGGCGCTGGGGTGGCTGCGCCAGGCCGGGCTCACCTGGTCAGAGGTGTTCGCACCGGTCCGCGAGACCGACCAGGACGAGCGGGTCGTGCTGCACACCATGTTCGTGAAGTCGATCAACACCCCGCCGACCTCGAGCATGGGGCGTCTCTTCGACGCCGCCTCGGCCCTGGCGGGGGTGCGGCAGCGCATCGAGTACGAGGCGCAGGCGGCCTGCGAGTTCGAGGCCCTGGCCGACCGTCGCGCCGACGGCGCCTACGCCTACGGTATCCGCCGGGGTCAGACCTCGACCGCCACCTCCGGGCTCATCGATCCGGCCCCGGTCATCGCCACGCTGGCCGCAGACGTGAGGGCGGGGACCTCCCCGGGCGTTATCGCGATGCGCTTCCACGCCGGCACCGCCGCCATGGTGGCCGAAGTCTGCGGCGTGCTGCGCGACGAGACCGGTCTCGGCGAGGTCGCCCTGAGCGGGGGGGTCTGGCAGAACATGTTGCTTCTCGAGCTCACAGTCCCCTTACTCGAGGCGAGGGGTTTCACGGTCTACGTGCACCGCAGGGTACCGGCGAACGACGGGGGCCTGTCGCTGGGACAGGCCGCGGTTGCGGCGGCCAGGCAGGCCGGGGGAACCGGCTGAGGCCGCCGGCGAGGAGGAGGAACGCATCATGTGCCTGGGGATACCCGGTCGGATCACGGACACGTACGAGAAGGACGGTCTCAAGATGGGGACGGTGGATTTCGGCGGGGTGACCCGCGAGGTCTGCCTCGCCTACGTCCCCGAGGCCGAGGTCGACGACTATGCCATCATCCACGTCGGCTTCGCCATCAACCTGCTGGATGAGGAGGAGGCACAGTCCACCCTGGAGCTGCTGCGCGAACTAGGCGAAGTGGAGGCCGGCCTCGAGACCGAAATCGAGACCGGGCCCGGGCCGGGAGCGGCGGAGTGAAATACCTCGACGAATACCGGGACGGCGGACTGGTGCGCCGGGTGCTGGCCGAGATCGCGGCCACCGTCACCCGTCCATGGACGCTCATGGAGATCTGCGGTGGGCAGACTCACTCGATCGTGCGCAGCGGCCTCGACCGGCTGCTCCCCGGGCAGATCACCCTGGTGCACGGCCCCGGCTGCCCGGTCTGCATCACCCCGCTGGAGATGATCGACCGGGCCCTCGCGATCGCCTGCCGCGACGACGTCATCTTCACCAGCTACGGCGACATGCTGCGCGTACCGGGATCGAGCTCCGACCTGTTCAGCGTGCGGGCCGCGGGCGGAGACGTGCGGGTCGTCTATTCCCCCCTCGACGCCCTGAAGATCGCCCGGGAGAACCCCCGGAAGCAGGTCGTCTTCTTCGCCATCGGATTCGAGACTACCGCTCCCCCCAACGCCAGGAGCGTGATGCAGGCCGACCGGCTGGGACAGGAGAACTTCTCGGTACTGGTGTCCCACGCCGCCGTGCCCCCGGCCATGCGGGCCATCCTGGCCTGGCCGGGGAACCGGGTGCAGGGCTTCATGGCCGCGGGCCACGTCTGCGCCGTCATGGGTTACTGGGAGTACGAGCCGATCGCAGCCGAGTTCGGGATCCCGATGGTGGTGACGGGCTTCGAACCGCTCGACCTGGTGCGGGGGATCGCGATGGTCGTCCATCAGCTCGAGACCGGGCGGGCGGAAGTCGAGAACGCCTACGGCCGGGCGGTGAGCCGGGAGGGGAACCGGGCCGCCCAGGAGCTGATCGGCCGGGTCTTCGAGCCGTGCGACCGCAAGTGGCGGGGGATCGGAGAGATCCCGATGAGCGGCCTGACCCTGCGCCGTGAATACGCCCGCTTCGACGCCGTGGACCGCTTCGAGGTCGGCGAGATCGAGACCCGGGAGTCGGAGGTGTGCATCGCCGGTGAGATCCTGCAGGGCCGGAAGAAACCGTTCGACTGCCCCGCCTTCGGAACCGCCTGCACCCCCGAATCGCCCCTCGGGGCCACCATGGTCTCCTCCGAAGGCGCCTGCGCCGCCTACTATAAATATGGTCGCGCGTGAGGGAGTGGCGCGATGCCCCGGATGACGGTTTACACCGAACCTCGGAACCTGCTGAGAGGGACACTGCGGTGACCGAACCGGACCGCCACGATCACTCCGACCCGGGGCCCGAACTCACCTGCCCCCTGCCGCTCTCCCATCGCGAGGGGATCGTGCTGGGGCACGGCAGCGGCGGGAAGCTCACCGCCGAGCTCATTGAGCGCCTCTTCTACCCCGCCCTGCAGAACCCGCTGCTGCTGCGCGGCGACGACGCCGCCGTGGCCGACCTGCCGGCCGGGAAGGCCGGAGAGGGCCGCCTCGCGCTCTCGACCGACGCCCACATCGTGCGCCCCCTCTTCTTCCCCGGCGGCGACATCGGCCGGCTGGCGGTATGCGGCACGGTCAACGATCTGGCCATGGTGGGCGCCCGGCCCCTCTGGCTCACCGCCACCTTCATCCTCGAGGAGGGGCTGGCCACCGAGGTACTGGAACGGGTGGTCGCCTCGATGCAGGCCGCGGCCGAGGAAGCGGGGGTGATGATCGTGGCCGGCGACACCAAGGTGGCCGAGAAGGGCCTGGCCGACGGTCTCTACATCTCCACCACCGGAGTGGGCATCGTGCCCTCCGAGCGCGATACCGGCGGCGCCCGCGCACGTCCCGGCGACGCCGTGCTCGTCTCCGGTCCGCTCGGCGATCACGGCATCGCCGTGCTCTCGGCCCGAGGCGAGCTCGCCTTCGCGACCGCCATCATCTCCGATATGGCGCCCCTGAACGGTCTGGTGGAAGCGATCTACGCCACCGGCGCCGCCGTGCACACCTTGCGCGATCCCACGCGCGGCGGTGCGGCGGCGGCCCTGAACGAGATCGCCCGGCAGAGCGGGGTCGCCATCGTACTCGAGGAGACGGCCATTCCGGTGCGCCCCGCCGTAGCCGGCGCCTGCGAGATGCTGGGCTTCGATCCCCTGCACGTCGCCAACGAGGGCAAGCTGATCGCGATCGTACCGGAGGAGGATGCCCCGGCGGTCCTGGCCGCCATGCAGGCGCATCCGCTGGGCTCCGAAGCCCGCCTGATCGGCCGGGTCGACGCAGAACCCGCCGCCCGCGTGCTCATGAAAACCGCCATCGGCGGCACCCGCATCGTGGACATGCCGGCCGGAGAACTCCTGCCCCGGATCTGCTGACCGGAACCGTTTCAGACTGATTACGCGAGTGTGTCTCAGGAAAGCTGGGAGATCACCGCCCGGCCGTCAGGATCCGCTCCAGCATCTCCGTATCGCCCCCCCGCACGAGGCGCCCTTCGGGATCGACGAGGGCTTCGAAGTAGCCCAGGGTGCCGAAGGCCTCCCAGGTCTCATTGGTGCCGTCGAAGAGGAAGGGAAGGGGCAGCCGGCGACCGCCCCAGTACTGCTCGGAGATGCCCCCCGCGTCGTAGAAGAAGGGATCCACCTCGGCCAGGTTCTTCACCACCGGGTGTTGGGAGTGCATCAGGACGACGGCGAAGGCGTCGCGCTGGTCCTCATGCCGCTCCCAGAGATCGAGGATCGCAGGCACCCGGCTGCGCACGCATTCCTTTCAGGTATAAGCGAAGAGGTAGAAGAGGACCCACTTCCCCTTCAGATCGCTCCAGGAGAAACCGGGCTCCACCCCCCGGGCGTCGGTGTAGACCAGGGGGGGCGGCTCCCGCCCGAAGTAGCGGGCGATGTTCGTGACCCCCAGATCGAGCCGGCCCAGGGCGAGAGCTCCCCCCGCCGTCAGGGTGAAGGAACCGTCGCGCCGCCGGTACTCGATGCCGGGAGCGTAGAGATTGTAGAGGTAATCGCCGGGGGGAAGGAGGAAGCGGAAGTCGGCAACCTCACCGGGTTCGGCATGCACTACCGTAACGGGAAGTCCGCCGGGCACGGCCAGCATGATCGAGATGTAGCTGTCGGCCGGTTCCTCGACGAAGAAGTCGCAGACGACCGTGCCGGTCACTTCCCCCAGAGGTTGCAGCACCAGGCGGACGTTACCGGCCTGGGCTGCGGTCGTGACCAGGGCTACCGCGCCGCGAGTCTGCGCAGCATCGATCGCCATGACGGCTACTGCCCGACCGGTGAAGGGGAGGTCGCCGAACTCGCCGCCCGCACCGGTCCGGATTGCGCCGGCCGGTTTCAGGCCATCCGGCTCCATTACCCACTCCAGAGCAACCGTCACATCCGGAGCCGGACGTCCCCCCTCATCCACCACCACGCCCTGGATCGATACCGGATCCCGGGGTGTCGCCGGATCCTGGGGCATCGCCGGATCCGGCGGCTGGAATGCGCTCCCGGAGAGGAGCAGACAGGCTGCAAGGGGGAGGAGGTACCGGGCAGATCCGGTACGACTGTGTCCCCATCCACGAGCCTTGCTCACGGATCTATTCCCCGTTCAAGCGCCCTGCTCACGGTTCTCCACCGCTCACGCGACTCACTCACAGAGAGATACCCGTTCACTCCCGGTGGCCATACAAATCCCCGTGCTCGCGGATCTTCTCATCTTCATAGGGAGCGGCGAAGCGACGGTAGAACTCATCGGCCATGGTGTGGAACACCCCCATCACCAGTGCGATGACGGAATAGCGGGGACGCTCGTAGAGCCGGTCGATGAGTTCGAGCGCCAGGGTCGTGCCGGCGTAGTTGAGCTGACCGGCGAAAGCCTGCTCCTCCCCCGCCGACTGCTGAACGATCGTATCGGCCAGCGCCGCGATATGCGGATCGAGTCCGGCGCGCTGCTCCGCAGTGATGTACGGCATGTCCTCTCCCTTCCTCACCGGGCGAACCGGCGGATCCTCAGCCAGACGGCGCCAGCCTGCACCCGCATTACTCAAGACTGCCCTTGCGGGCCTTGCGCAGGTTCTTCAGGAAGCCCTTGCCCAGGAAGCTCTCCTCACCGATCGAGCAGAGCCGCTCGAACATCGGCACCGTGACCGTGAAGGCAAGCCGGTCCGGGGGTACGCAGTGGCGCATGGCCATGTCGGTGGAACCCAGCGCCGCCAGCGGCCGGTCGAGATCGCCCAGGGTAACCACGAGCTCCATGCACCCCGAACCGAAGGGGGCGATGAAGGGGGGCGGATCCCCCCAGGCGTGGTGGTAGTACACCCCGTAGGTGAGCACGCTGAGCTGATCGGGATTGATCCAGAAGGTCACCGTCTTCAGGTACCGGTACTGATCCGGCTTCAGCGGCCCGATCAGGATCTGGTCGTGCTCCATCTCGTACACCGAACCGCGGTCAATCCATTCCTCCATCTGCTCCCGGCTCGCCTTGAGCCCTTCATCGCGCCAGAGGAAGTCGATGAACTCCTCGCGCGAGCGCGTTTCAGCTCCGCAGATTGCCCGACCGGCCCCCCCGCAGCCGTAATTGTCGCGGGTCAGGATCAGAGTCTCCCCCTTGAGCCAGCGGGGATAGAAAGCAAAGACGCACGGCCCGCGGCCGGCCCCCTTCTTCGGACCGACCAGCGGTTCGAATACGGACGGATCGGGCGCGTCGTACAATCCGATCAGGGGCAGGGAGTAATCGAGCTTGCCGAGCAGGTAGGACGGATCGGGCTGGACCGCCGCATGGGGTCCGGAGCCTGGGGGATCGCGGTCGGGCATAGGGTGCTCCTCCAGGTGACGTGATGGACATGGGCCGAGAACTTATCGATCCGGTTCCCGGTACGACCGTATCATAGCGGCGCTCCAGCCCGGAGAGCCAGCCGTCTGAGGGCGCTATTCCACAAATACGGTCAGGTACGGTATCCTGAGGAGGAGAAAGGGTCTGATATGTGCAGGGAAGAGAAGTGTAAGATGAAAAATGCGCCTTCAAGCCTGACCCTGCTCATGGGGTTTCTCTGCCTGACGGGTGGATGCAACGATTCAGGGAACTTCACCCGGCCGAAGCCCTCGGAGACATTGATATTTTCACAAGAACCGGCCGGTTCCC
>CAYSYY010000025.1:5765-16196 GCA_964435265.1 uncultured Gemmatimonadota bacterium | reverse complement strand
CGAGGCCCCCGAGCCTTTCCTGGACGCCACCCGCGGCCGCACCGACGAGGCCCTCCTGCTGACCGGCATCGACCCCTTCGTGGTCAAGGCCGGCGAGCACGGGCTCCTCTTCGAGAAGATCGACGAGCGGGGCTGGCCGATGGACATCCGGGTCGGGCGTCACACCTCGGCGGTCCTCCAGGTCATGGAGACCTGGACGGAGGAGAACGCCGGGCGTGGGGTGGTGATGACCGGCGTGCCGCGCTATGCGGAGGTCATCGCGGCCGGACTCGGGGCCTTCCTGCGAGACCCTTCCCGTGCCGACCGCACCCGAGTGTACTATGAATGAACTTCAGACGAACGGCCGCTCCGCGGCCCGGCCCGGCGCCGGGGGGCGGACGGCCCGATCCACGCGCAGGCAAAGGAGTGCGAACGTGTACCGGCGAACACTCAAGAGGATGATAGCGGTCCTGACTCCCGCAGTGGTCCTGCTGACCGTCTCGGTCGCCACCGCGACGGCCCAGGTCCCGGGGGAACAGCTCTTCGCCTGGGAGGACGGCTTCCAGGGCTGCACCAGCATCATGGTCGGCCGCCTGGCCTCGACCGACGGCTCGGTCATGACCGCCCACTCGTGCGACGGCAACTACCGCCAGTGGGTCAACATCGTGCCCCACCAAACCCACCCGACGGGGGCCCAGAAGCGGATCTACTGGGGCCTGCTCCACACCGAGACCCCCGACGACATGCGGCGGGTCACACTGAAGGGGGAGATCCCCGAAGTGGAGGAGACCTACCAGTTCATGAACGTGGGCTACCCCTGCATGAACGAGAAGGGGCTGGCCATCGGCGAGACCACCATCGGCGGGAAGCAGGAACTGAACAACCGCGAAGGTCTCTTCTATATCGAGAACCTGCAGGCGATCGTGCTCGAGCGCTGCACCACGGCGCGCGAGGCGATCCGGCTCATCGGCGAGCTGGTGAAGGAGTACGGCTACGGTGACCGGGGTGAATGTCTCACCTTCGCCGACGCCAACGAGGTCTGGCACTTCGAGATCATGGGGGGCGGGCCTTTCGAGATCGGGGCGGTCTGGGCGGCGGTGCGCATCCCCGACGACCACGTCGGCGTCTCGGCCAACATCCCCCGTATCAGCACCCTCGACCTCGACGATCCCGACCACTACATGGCCTCCGACAACGTCTTCTCGCTGGCCGAGGAGATGGGCTGGTACGATCCGGCCGCCGGGGAGCCCTTCAAGTGGTGGAAAGCCTACGGGCGCACCGACCGCGAGGGCAATCCCTCGACGCCGTATTCGATCCGCGAGTTCTACGTCCTGAGCACCATGGCCCCCTCGCTGGGGCTGACCATGGAGCTGGAGGAACTGCCCTTCTCGGTGAAGCCCGATCAGAAGGTCTCGGTGCGTGACGTCATGCGCTACTACCGCGAGACCTACGAGGGCACGCCGTACGACATGTCGCAGAACCTGAAGATCACCCGGCAGCGCTACAACCGGGAGACGGGGGAGTTCGAAGCGGGCGAAGCGGCCACGAGCCCGCTGGCCTGCAACTGGACGGTGGGTCGCGACCTGGCCCAACTGGCCAACGAACTCAAGCCCGGCACGGTGGAGTCGCAGCGCACCATCGCCATCGCCGGCTGCTCGTACTCGCAGGTGATCCAGTGCCGCGGCTGGCTGCCCCCCGAGATCGGAACGGTGGCCTGGTTCTCGTTCGACAATCCGGGGCAGAGCCCGCGCATCCCGATCTTCGCCGGCACCTTGAGCCTGCCGCCCAGCTTCGAGATCTGCTGCCAGCACCGCTACCGCACCGACGCCGCCGGCTGGTGGTTCCGGCGGGCCAACCGGCTCTCGATGATCGTGTGGGGCCGGACCCGCGGTATGATCGAGGACGCCGTCATGGAGTTCGAGGACCGGGCCTTCACCGAACTGCCCTCGATCGAGAAGATCTACCTCGATATGGCCCGCACCGACCCCGAAGCAGCCCGGCGGTACATCACCCAGTACACCAACGACTTCGCCCACGCCACCATGCACAAATGGTGGCAGCTCGGCGACGAGCTCTGGGCCATCTACGCCCGCGGGTGGTAAGCGCCCCCCGCGGTACCGGTTTCACCACAGCCCTCTGCAGACACCGCCCCGGGGTTTCCGGCCCCGGGGCGGCACCTGCGCATCCGGCCTGCCGGTTGATCCCCTTTTTCTACTTGTAACCCTCCCGGTTGCAGGCTTTATAGGACCGGTTCCCGTATCGGGGGACCTCACCCCGGCGGTATCCCGGCGCCCGGGACCACTCTCCGCTCGCAGCCAGGTACGATCCCGGGCCGGGGAAGGGAGGAATCCTCATGAGCGAGAAAGTGATCCTCGCCTACAGCGGCGGGCTGGACACCTCGGTGATCCTGAAATGGCTGCTCCTGCAGGGCTACGATGTCATCGCCTACATCGCCGATGTGGGCCAGCGTGACGATCTCGAGGCCGCCCGCGCCAAAGCCCTGAAGACGGGTGCGAGCTCGGTCTACGTAGAGGACCTCAAACGCGAGTTCGTCACCGACTTCATCTTCCCGGCCTTCAAGGCCAATGCCATCTACGAGGGCCGCTACCTGCTCGGCACCGCCCTGGCCCGGCCGCTCATCGCCAGACGCCAGATCGAGATCGCCGCTGCCGAGAAGGCCCCGTATGTTTCGCACGGGGCGACGGGGAAGGGGAACGATCAGGTCCGGTTCGAGCTCTCCTACTACGCCCTGGATCCGAAGATCAGGGTGCTCTCCCCCTGGAAGATGCCGGAGTTCCTGGTGCAGTTCCAGGGGCGCAGCGATCTGCTGGCCTTTGCCGAAGAGCATGGGATCGAGGTGTCGGCCACGGTCGCGAAACCCTTCAGCGAGGATGAGAACCTGCTGCATATCTCGCACGAGGCGGGCATTCTCGAGGATCCCCTCTACGAGGCCGGCGAAGAGGTCTACTCCTGGACCGTGGCGCCCGAGGCTGCGCCCGATGAGCCGGAACGTATCACGATCGCCTTCCAGGACGGCATCCCGGTCGAAGTGCGCAACCTCGAGGACGGCACCGTCCGGACCGATCCGTTGGAACTCTTCAGCTATCTCAACGAGCTGGGCAGCCGTCACGGCATCGGCCGGCTCGACATGGTCGAGAATCGCTTTGTCGGGATCAAGTCGCGAGGGGTGTACGAGACCCCCGGCGGCACCATCCTGCACGCCGCGCACATGGATATCGAGGGCATCGCCATGGACCGCGAGGTGATGCGGCTGCGCAACATGCTCACCGCCAAGCTCTCCGAGCTGATCTACTACGGTTTCTGGTTCAGCCCCGAGATGGACTTCCTGATGGCCGCCATCGATACCAGCCAGGAGGTCATCGACGGCAGCGTGACGCTGAAGCTGTACAAGGGCGCCGCGATGCCGGTCGCCCGGGAGTCCTCCTCCTCGCTCTACGACCAGGAACTCTCGAGCATGGACATCGAGGGCGGATTCAATCAGCAGGATTCGGCCGGCTTCATCCGCACCAACGCCATCCGGCTCATGGCCCACAGCGCCATCATGAAGCGCAAGCACCGCCGCTGGGGAGTGGAGACATGATCCTCTGGGACAAAGGCGCCGGGGCCGACGACGCCGTTGTGCGGTTTTCGGCCGGAGAGGAGTACCGGCTCGATCAGCGGCTGGTGCCGTACGACTGCCGGGCGTCGATCGCGCATGCCCGGATGCTGGCCGCGATCGGAGCCCTCACCGGGGCCGAGGCCGCCGGACTCATCGCCGGGCTCGAGACGATCATCGAACGGCACGCCGCGGGCGAGTTCACCATCCGGCCCGAGCAGGAGGACTGCCACACCGCCATCGAGGAGTGGCTGACCGGACAGGTGGGGGAGGCGGGCCGGAAGATCCACCTCGGCCGCTCCCGTAATGACCAGGTCCTCACCGCCCTGCGGCTGTGGCAGAAGGACGCCCTGGCCGATCTCCGCGAACGTCTGGAGGGCTACCGCGACACCCTCATCCGGCGCTCGGAAGAACTCGCCGATGTCGCCATGCCCGGCTACACCCATATGCGCCGGGCCATGCCCACCACCGCGGGGACCTGGCTGGACGCCTTCGCCGAAGCGGCCGCCGAGGACCGGGTAGCGATCGAGCAGGCGGTTGCGATGATAGATGCCTCGCCGCTGGGGACGGGGGCCGGCTACGGGGTGCCGGTCTTTGAACTGGATCGAGCGATGACGGCCCGGGAGCTGGGTTTCGGGCGGGTCCAGGAGAACCCGATCCACGCCCAGATGACCCGGGGCAAGTACGAGGCGGCGATCCTGGCCGTGCTCGCCCAGATCATGTTCGGTCTCAACCGGCTGGCCTGCGATCTGCTGCTCTTCTCCACCCGGGAGTTCGGTTTCATCGTGCTGCCCGAAGCCCTCTGCACCGGCTCCTCGATGATGCCGCAGAAACAGAATCCCGATGTGCTGGAGCTCATCCGCGGTCACTACCATGTCGTGCTGGCCGCCGAATTCATGGTCAGGAACCTCATCGGTGATCTAATGAGCGGCTACCAGCGCGATCTCGGGTTGACCAAGGCGCCGCTTTTCGCCGCCTTCGATGAGACGACGGCCTGTCTGGACATGATGCGGCGGGTGGTCGAGGAACTCGCAGTGGATGAAGAGGCCTGTCGCCGGGCGCTCACGCCCGAGCTCCATGCGACCGAGGAAGCCTACCGGCTGGTCCGGGAAGGCCTGCCGTTCCGTGACGCCTACCGCAGGGTGGGGGAGAAATACTCGGGAACGGCTGGCCCCGCCGATACCGCCGCACCGACCGAACCGGACCGGGACGGTTGATCCGGACCGCCGATATCGCGATCGTCGGCGCCGGTCCGGCCGGGTGTGCGGCGGCGGTGCAGTGCCGCCGGCGGGGGGTGACACCGCTCCTGCTGGACCGGACCGGCGAGCCGGGCGGCCTGATCGTCAACGCCTGGCGGATCGAGAACTATCCCGGCCTGGAGCCGGTCGACGGTCCCGCCTTTGCGGCCGGTCTAGCCGAACATCTCACCCGTTTCGATCTCTCGATCACACCGGCCGAGGTGACCCGGATCGATGTCGGAGATGATGGTTTCATTCTTCACTTCCTGGATGATGCGATCGCGGCCCGGGCCGTGATCGCGGCGACCGGCACCCGGGCGGTGCGACTCGACCTTCCGGGAGCGGTGGACCTCGAAGGGACGGAACTCTTCTACGAGGTCGTCGAGCTGATGCGGGCCCGCCCGCGGCCCGGCCGGATCGTCGTGATCGGCGGGGGGGAGGCGGCTCTCGATTACTCTCTGTCGCTGGCCGGTCGAGGGGTGGCGGTGACCCTGCTCATACGGGGTTCCGGTTACCGCGCGTGCCGGCGCCTCATCGAGGCGGTCCAGGCGGAGCCGCGGATCGAGACGCTTTTCGGGATCGCGCCGCGGGAGCTGCGGGCGGATGGGGAGGCGGTCGTGGTCGCAGTCACGGATACCTCGACCGGCGGTTCGGTCCCGGTCCGCGGTGACGGGGTGGTGGCGGCGATCGGCCGGGAACCGACCATTGCCGAGCTGCTCCCCGGCCTCGATCTCGGGACAGCGCCGGGGATGATGACCGCAGTACCGGGGCTCTACGTGGCCGGAGACGCCCGGCTCGGTTCGCTGGGGCAGGCCGGTATCGCGGTCGGCGACGGGCTCGCGGCCGCCCGGGGAGCGGTCGGATGGATCGGGAGGATGAGCGGAGAATGACGCTGGAGATCGTACATCGCACCGGGGCGGACGAACTGGCCGAAGTGTTCGTGGCCCGGCTGCCGGACGGCTCGTGCATCGAGTTCGTGGAGAGCGTGCAGCCGCCGGTGCCGCAGAGTGAGAAGTGGGTCTTGATCGTCTCGACGCTGAAGGGCTGCCCGGTGAGCTGCCCGATCTGCGACGCCGGTAACGGATTCCACGGTCGGCTCTCGAAAGAAGAAATCCTGGCTCAGATCGCGTACCTGATCGAGCACCGCTATCCCGACTCCTCCGTGCCGGTGTCCAAGTTCAAGATCCAGTTCGCCCGCATGGGCGACCCCGCCTTCAACGACGCCGTGCTCGATGTCCTCGAGGAACTCCCCCGTCGCTTCGACGCCCCCGGGCTCATGCCGTGTGTCTCGACCATCGCCCCGGCCGGACGCCGGACCTGGTTCGAGCGCCTGATCGGGATCAAGGACCGGCTGTACGGCGGCGGCCGGTTCCAGATGCAGTTCTCGCTGCACGCCACCGATGAGGGGACCAGGCGGACGATGATCCCGGCTCAGACCTGGAGCTTCGAGGAGATCGCCGCTTTCGGCGAGCGGTTCCACCGCCCCGGCGATCGCAAGGTCGCGCTGAATTTCGCACCGGCGGCCGGCTACCCCTTCGAGCCCGAACGGCTGGAGCCGCTCTTCTCCCCCGAGCTCTTCATGATCAAGCTGACGCCGATCAATCCCACCGGCGCGGCGCGGCGATCGGGGCTCACCGGTCTCATCGATCCCTTCGCTCCGGACACCGCGGATGTGCTGGTCGAGCGCTTCCGGGCCTGCGGTTACGACACCCTGCTCAGCATCGGCGAGCTGCGCGAGAACGAGATCGGTTCCAACTGCGGGATGTACATCGCCGAAGCGGTCGGGAGCAGCTCTCCCGCCTATGGACGCCTCAGAAATACGAGGTATACGTGATTCAATTTCAGGCCGGCCGCGAATCCCGCCTGAATTCCAGCCATATCACCTGCTGACATCATTCGGGTGACAATGCCGGTGCTGGGGAGGGAGTGACGCACTCACTCTGTCCGAACCGGTGGGCATCTATGTTACCCGGGCTGGCATTCTCTCATCAAAAAAGACAAAACTCTCTACTCTGGCATTTATGACGAAGAAAGTATACCCATGCAGACAGGGAGCTGAGCAAGACGCGGTCCCTCGATAGAACCTTCCCCGAAGCCGATCAGGGAGTAGAAAGAAGAGGTGTTGATGGACATCACGCTCGATTGCATCCCGTGTATTGTGGACAGCTACACGCGACTGGTCCGAGTCGGGATGCTTCCCGACGAGGCACACGAAGCGGTGATGCGCCGCCTGCTGGAATACCTGGCCGGGGCGGATTACCGGCAATCGCCTCCGGTCCTGGGGCGCGAGCTGCACCGGATGATTCGTCGTGAATTGGACGATCCCGATCCCTACCGGGCGATCAAGGAAGAGTCCAACCGCCTGATACTGGAACGGTATGCCGACTTCGAAGCCATGGTCGAGGACGCCGACGATCCCTTCGAAACGGCCCTGCGCCTGGCTATTGCCGGCAACGCCATCGATTTCGGTCCTCGTCATCAATACGACGTCATGGAAACCATCGAACGGGTTCTGACGACACCGCTTGCGATCGATGATACACATGAACTCAGGCACGACCTGGCCTCGGCCGGCACCCTGCTCTATATCGGCGACAACTGCGGCGAGATCGTCCTGGATCGATTGTTCCTCGAGCATATCGATTGTTCCGAAAAGTACTTCGCGGTCCGCGGCGGACCGGTCATCAACGATGCTACTCTCGAGGACGCCCGCAGCGCCGGCATGGAGGCCGTGGCCAGGATCGTCACCACCGGCGACGACAGCCCCGGCGCGGTGCCTGAAACCGCCTCGGACGAATTCAAGAGGATCCTCGCGAGTGCGGATGTGATCATCGCCAAGGGACAGGGGAACCTTGAAGGGCTCCTCGAGACGGACTTCAATGTTTACTTTCTGCTGATTACCAAATGTGATCTGGTCGCCGAACGATTGAGCGTGCACCGGGGGGAATTCGTTGTGAAAAGAGTTCTGAACCGATGACGATACCGATACGGGAAGAGGATGCTCGGCAAATCGAGGACTGGTTTGACGGCTACGTACAGTCGTTCAAGACCGGCGATGACGACCGGCAGCAGAATATCATCCTCAAGGAGGAGCACACCAGGCGAGTCTGCAATGAAATCGCCACCATCGGTCGTCAGCTTGGTCTTGTGGAAAGCGAGCTGCTCCTGGCCGACGTCATCGCCCGATTGCACGACATCGGTCGCTTCGCGCAGTACGCCCGCTATGGCACGTTCGTGGATCGCGATTCTGAGAACCACGCCGAACTCGGGCTGACAATCCTGAATCAGCACGGGATTCTGCGTCGTTTTGAGGAACCGGTACGCGATCTCATCGTGCGCGCCATCCGGTATCACAACCGGGCCGTCCTGCCATCAGAGGAGTCTGCCGACGACCTCTTCTTCGCGCGCCTGCTGCGTGATGCTGACAAGCTCGATATCTGGCGGGTCGTCATCGAGTACTATCACCGCAAGAACGGCGACCGTAACCACGTGCTCGAACTCGGCCTACCCGACACGCCCGGGGTGTCGGAGGCGGTCTGCCACGACCTGCAAGAACGCCGGATCGTGGATATCATCCATGTGAAGAATCTCAATGACTTCAAGCTGCTGCAACTGGGGTGGATCTTCGATATCAACTTCGCACCAACCTTTCGCTGCATCAGAGGAAGGCGCTACCTGGAGATGATCCGGGCTGTCTTGCCGGAATCGGAACAGATCGATGCGGTCTTCGCCGTTATCGATAGCTATCTCGACGAAATGCAGAACCACTCAGAGTAATGATGATGACTCAACATCGTAGGAGTTCCCTCGGCACGATCGGTCGCGTTGTCGCAGCCGCCCAGAAAATCGGTCCCTCCCTCTGCCCCTGCACCCGCCGCGACCACTCTGCGAGCGAATACTCCTCTTAGGTTGAAGCGGCCGTTTTCAACCTCTCCGGAACCGTCCTTGTCATCCCCCAGAACCCCGGGTATTAGTGATTCAATTTCAGGCCGGCCGCGAATCCCGCCTGAATTCCGGCCATATCACCTGCTGAGAGCTGCGCGAGAACGAGATCGGCTCCAACTGCGTGTATATCGCGGAGGCGGCAGGGAACCGCCCCCCCGCCTACGGCTTTCTCAGGAACACGTAGAGGAATCCCCCCTCCGGGCGATCCCGGTCGCCGACGAGCAGGTCCAGGTGACCGTCTTCGTTCCAGTCGTGGGGGAACACCTTGACTCTGACCCCGAGGGTTCCGGCGGGGAGGAGAATCCGGGCGGTCGTGAAGGCCGGTATCCTTCCGTTCGAACGCCCCTCTCCCGGGAAGAACATGACCGAACCGTCGCCGCACCCTACGAGCAGGTCCAGGATCCCGTCGGCGTCCCAGTCGACCGGGTAGGGTTGAGAATCACCGCCCGGAGCTTCGAACGATCGGCCGGGGAGCCGGAGCGCGGTCCGCGGGCCGAAGCGGAACTCCTTCGGTGTGCCCCTGTTCTCGGCCCAGCCGACCTCTCCGGCGATATTGCCGACGAGCATGTCCAGGTCACCGTCCCCGTCCCAGTCGTAGAAGGTCGCGGTGGTGGCATGGCGTTCGAAATTGCTCGGTTCCTCGGGGATCTCCCGCCGCTCCCGGTAACCGTCACCCGTGCCCTCGAACCAGTAAACCGCACCGGGGTGGTACGATCCCGAGGCGATATCCGGAATGCCGTCGCCGTTCAGATCCACGAACTGTGGAGTGAATCCGATGCATCACCCCGACGGAACACTGATGTCAGTTCGGTCGATCTGCACATAGGTGAAGCCGTCGAATACCGGTTGGGCGTTGGTGCCCCGGTTCGGATAGAAACGGAGCTTGCCGCCGCCGAACTGCCCCACCAGCAGATCCTTCAGACCGTCACGGTTGAAGTCGCAGACGAATGGTGCGGCGTACCCCTGGGTGACATTGATCGGTTCGGAACCGTCACAGATCTGAACCGGATCCGCGAGACTGTTCCAGTAACCGGACCCGGCCTGATGGTTCGACCACCTGTTCCCAGTGATCCAGCCGGACGGGAAGAATACGGCTACGCCGACGAGGATTACACCGATCCCTGCGTAAAGGCGTTTCATCGCTCACCTCCTCGGGCTCACCATACAGGACGATCGAGCGGGCCGACCGTTTGATCATGATCCGATCCGATCATTCGATCAAGTCGGCCCGGGATCCTGACCGGAGGTGAATTCACAGAACCAGGGCGTACCCCACCTTCATGAAGAAGGTCCGGCCGGTCCGGGTGAGCCGGATGGTGCCGAGGATCTCGCCGAAATCCCCGCCCAGATGGTTGTCGGAATAACCGAGGAAGAGCACCGTCTGCGGATTGACCTTGTAGGAGAGGAGCAGCTGGGTGAAGAGGCTCTCGTTCTTCGGGGTTGCCGGGACCACATATTGATCGGGATTGCAGTCGATCCCCTGGTACTGGAGGATGGCGCGCACGAACATGCGGACGTTCAGATGGTAGAGCAGCCGGAGCTGGGAGAGGTTGGCCGTGTAGATACGGATCCCGGAATCAGAGAGGCGTTGATACGTATGCTGCAGCGCGGCCGAGAACCGTCGCCCGAGGAAGAGTTCGAGCTGGGGTGCGA
>CAYSYY010000025.1:0-5755 GCA_964435265.1 uncultured Gemmatimonadota bacterium | reverse complement strand
GAGCAGGAGCTGGTCGGCTTCGCGGGCGTTGGTGTAGTCGATTGCACCGCCGCGCTGGGCAAGACATTCCAGGTTGATACGCCCCGTCGGCCTCAGGCTGCTGAGGACCTGCAGGTTGGGATAGCGGTATTCCTGTCCGGCGAAGACCTCTGTCTGCCCCAGGAGCATGATGGTCACTTCGGACTGAAGCGGCCCTAAATACCGCAGCCCGTACCCCAGGTCCGCGGTCAGGAGGGCACCGCCCACATCGTGCTGGTACCGGCACATGGGACCGGTTTCGATCCGGGTGAACCAGGTGTCGGCGTCCCCCCAGAAGAATTTCAGCGCCGACACGGTGTAGGTGACCTCGTCGGCCTGCGGGACGAAACCGGCATCGGCCCTGAATTCCGGACTGATCCCGCGTACCGATACGCCGTACCACCACTCCCGACCGGTATGGGTGAAGGTGCCGAACCAGGCATGTCCCGTAAACGGTTCGGTCGGCTGCCGGTGCCGGGCGCTGATGGTGTCGGGATAGGCGGTCCGGCTGCCCACCAGCTGGAAGGTGAAAGACTCGGAGCGCCCCAGGCGCACCATCCCGTCGAAGCTGAGCATCCGGTTGGAGTAATCTTTCCCCTTACGGTTACTGAATAGGATCCCCACCGCCGAGTTCCGGCCCAGGTCGTAGCGGTGCCGCAGGACGGCGGTGGTCACCTCCTGGTCGAGCTGGTCCTGTCGGCTGCGCTCGTTGGAGGGGATGAGCAGGTTGTTCACCCGGTCGCGCACGACAAAGGCTCCGATGGCGTGACGTCCCTCCTTGCCAGTGAGTTTGAGACCGTAGAGCGGATCGGCCACGGTACGGGTGAATACCACCGGTCCCGGAGTGGTGAAGAAATCAGCCCCTTCCATGAAGAAGGGGCGCCGTTCCGGGTAGCGGAGAGCGAATCGGGTGTTCACCTCGAGCTGGGCGACATCGGCTTCGACCTGGGAGAAATCGGGATTCACGGCTCCGTTTAGGATCAGATTGGGAGTGATGCCCCAGCTGGCCGAGAGACCCGTCTCGGTATCGGCAGCTCCCCGTACCAGCCCGGTCTGACGGGGCTGGGTGAAGAGGCCGCCGCTCGGGATCGCATCGCTGCGGGTGGTGGTCAGGGTCGGGACGAACTCGAGGTTCCGGCCGGGATGGATCCCCAGGAATCCGGTCAGCAGATCGGTCTGGTCGAGCAGGGAGGGTCGACGCCGGTCGGTCGGGCACGATCGCAGGCCGTGACGGACCCCTCGCGGCCAGCTCCGGAAGACCATGAATCCCCAGGTTTGCACTGCACCGGTGCCGGGGAACCGCAGCGAACTGAAGGGGATGGCCAGTTCGACGATGTACCCGTCTCCGGTGATCCGGCCGGCGGAGTTCCAGATGGCATCCCAGCTCCAGTCCTCCCGCTCCCTGATGTCATCGAAGATCGCATCCATCTGCACACCCAGGGCGTTGACCCGGAACTGGAAGGCACGGCGGGAATCATTGAAGGTGTCGATCATCAGGCCGATATGATCGTCGGTGGTGCCGTTATCGCGGTCACGCAGGTACGCCCGGATCTGCCCGGGCTCTGGATCGTGGGCCTCGAAAGCGGCATACAACCATCCCTCGCTGTAGAGCAGGCGGACCTCGGTGTCGACCGGGGACGCGGTATTCTCCCCGGGCTCCCATTCGTACCCGATCGCGATCGGCGTGGCTGTCTGCCAGGCCGGTTCATCCAGAACCGCATCCACCCTGATGGGGTCGGCCGTGCGTGCGATGGAGTAGATCCGCCGGACCGGGAGATCGGTCCCGGTGTCAGGAGTCGATTGGGCGAGGACCGGACGGGCGAGGGGGAGTACGAGCAGGGCACAGGAGAGTGGGCGGATCAGGGATCGGAGCGGATGGCGGTTGGGCATGAAGGATCCTCCAGGGGTTCGGCTCACTGCGGGCCGTTTACGATCTGGTTTACTGACTATCGGATAATTTTTATTGTTAATCAATAATTATTATCCGATAATCATATACGCCGGGTGCAGGAGTGTAGTTTCATCCCTGGCGAGATTTCACATCCCCCTCCGGAGGTAGACATGCTGCCGACAGGTCGAATCTCGCTCCCTCTGGTTCTGAAAACCGTACTGACCATAGCCTGGTACCTGGTCCTGATCTTGGCCGCTGCATTCATCGTGGAGGAAGCCTATGGCGTTCTTTCAGGCAGACTGGCCGATGAGGGGATGGGATTCAGTGCCCCGGTATTCCTGTCCGAGAACGCATATCAGATCGTCGGTCCCGGGGCCGGCGAGGCGAGTCTCAGCATTCATAAGCTGAAAGTGCTCCTCGATATACGATCCCCCGGGATCCTCCTGATCATCGGGAACTATCTGAGCAAGCTCCTTTCGATCGGCGTGGTCATGCTGGTCGTCTTCCTGCTCCGGGCCGTGTTCAGGACGGTAACCGCCGGTGAGCCTTTCAGTCCACGGAACGCGGGACGCATCCGGACGGTCGGCATCGTTCTGATCGTGATGAATGTGGTGGAGGCTCTGATCCGATTCGGGGTATCGAGTCACATCGTGAGATCGTATGAAGCGACGGGGCTGGTTTTCGGCCGGGAGTTCCCGATCGATATCCCCTTACTCTTCGTCGGGCTGAGTGTCATCGTGCTGGGGAGCATCTTCAAAGTCGGGGCGGACCTGCGTGAAGACCAGGCCCTGACGATCTAGGAGGATCCGATGCCGATCATCGTCCATCTCGACCGGGTCCTGCTGGATCGGAAGATGTCGCTCACGGAACTCGCCGATCGGGTGGGGATCACCATCGCCAATCTCTCGATCCTGAAGACCGGCAAAGCGCGGGCGATCAGGTTCACGACCCTGAACGCGCTGTGCCGGGAACTGGGGTGCCAGCCGGGCGATCTGCTGATCCATGAAGAATGACGCGTGAAGTACACCCTTTCTGGAAGATGATGATGCGCCGGAACCTGTCGATTCTGATCCTCGGCGTCCTGCTGACGGGATGCACGTCATCACAGCCGGCCCGGGATTTCCAGATCGGCACGCAGTCCCTTACGATGGCGCACGACGGTCTGACGCGCAGCTACGGACTCCACCTCCCCGCTTCGTATACCGGACGGCGTAAAGTCCCGCTGGTGGTGGCCCTGCACTGCTACGGCATCGACGGGGCCATCTTCATGCAGCGCACCGGTTGGGTGGGGATGAGCGACGAGCACGGCTTTCTCCTCCTCTTCCCCGAGGCGACCGGAGATCCGCCGGAATGGAACGAAGGCGTCGGTCTGAATCCAGCCACCCGTGAGGTGGATGATGAAGGATTCGTCGTTGCGCTCATACGGATGATCATGGCGGAATACACGGTCGATTCCCGGCGCATGTACGTGACCGGGCATTCCAGCGGGGCTTTCCTCGCCCACCTCCTGGCCGCCCGGCACGCCGACCTCATCACGGCCATCGGCTCCGTGGCGGGGCAGGGGACACAGTCACAGATCGATGCTCTCGATCCCGCCCGCCCGGTGGCTGTCGTGCACTTCCATGCTCTCGATGATGAATCGGTCCCCTTCGCTGGCGGACCGGCCGCCGGGGTTCCCTGCCCGCCGGTCATGGCAGCCCTGGGCGCCTGGGCCCGGGTGAACGGATGCGCCGCCCGGCCTGATACACTGGTCCACTCCGGCGGTCTGCTCGGTCTGGAATGGAGAGCCCGATCCCGGCACGGAGAGGTGCGCCTCTACCGGCTCGATACCGGCGGGCACAGCTGGCCGACCGCTCCCTGTTCAGCCACCGAGCTGCTCTGGGTGTTTTTCTCCGAACAGATCGGTCGATAGACCCTGTCGAGAGCAGGCACCTGACCTGCCGGTGTTCTTCTCAACCTCGCCGGTGGTGAAGAGGGCAGTCCCCTCCTGTCCCTCGCCGTCCCGGTTACGCAGATCGTAGCCGCGGTGACGGCCGAGCGCAGGTCGGCGCGGAAGAACAGATAGCCTCAGAGGGCTTTCTGGTATATCCGCCGGCGCTTGTGCTGGCGGGCGTCGTAATAGCGCCAGAAGTTCTGGACCTTGATGTTCTCTTCCAGCTCGGCGTTCGATTCGGCGTACCTGATGCCTTTCTCGTAGCAGTACTTCGTCATGTCGGTCATGAAGAGGGCGTTCACGCCCTTGTTCTGGTATTCGGGCAGGATACCGACGAGCAGGATATCGATCCGCTCGGGAGTCTGTACCATCGCCCGCCGGAGGTGCCACCACCCGAAGGGGAAGAGCCGCCCGCGGGCCTTCTGAAAGGCCCGTGAGAGCGACGGCACCGAGATCTGGAAACCGACCACCCGGTTGCTCTGATCGAGCACGACGGTGGTGTACTGCGGATCGAGGAATGAGAAGTTCTGCTTGGTGAGGTGCTCGACCTGTTCCGGGGTCAGCGGCACGAATCCGAACAGGGGACTGTAGGCGGCGTTGATGACGTCGAAGACCTGGTGCGCGTAAGCGGCAAGATCGTTCCGCGACTTCGCCTCGAGGAATTTCAGCTTGTTCCGTTTGACGGTGATATCGTTGATCCGCTGAGCTTTCTCGGGGATCTCGTTCGGTATCTTCACCTCGTACTCGACGTAGTCGACATCCTTCGAATACCCGTGCTTCTCCAGGTGTTCGGGGTAATACGGGTGATTGTAGACCGAGGCGAAGGTAGGCAGCTCATCGAATCCGTGGATCAGCACTCCCTGGGCTTCGAAGGTCGAGAAGCCCATGGGACCGTGGAGACCTTCGATACCCCGGGATCTTGCCCACTCCTCGACCGCGCCCAGCAGCGTGCCCGAGACCTCGACATCATCGATGAAATCGAACCAGTTGAACCGGCCGAAGTTCCTGTCCCAGATCTCGATGAAGCGGTGGTTGATTATACCCGCGATCCGGCCTACCGGGCGGCCCCCGGAGTACGCCAGATAGTAGACGGCGTCGCAGTGCTCGAAGGCGGGATTGCGGTCACGGCGCAGGGTATCGAGCTGGCTCCGAATGAGCGGAGGGATCCAGTAGTCGTTGTCCCGGTAGAGGGAGAAGGGGAAACGGACGAATGTCCTGAGGTCGGCAGGGCTGAGTACCTCCCGCAGTTCAACCGCCATGGTATCTCCTCACGTCGATGTCCCGGCCGTACTCGCGGCGTCTCAGCTGTTATATCAATAGCACGGTGCTGTTTTCAACGTCGCAGATATATCTGCGACCGTTCAGCTGTCTTCGAACGCCATCTTCTTGAACAGTTTCTTGCACTCGTTGAGCTTGCGGATGCTGTTGGCGTAGATGGCGACCTTCTCGGCCTCCTTGTTCCCGCCCCCGTGCTTGGACCCGAACTGCAGCAGACCGCTCTCGTTCGAGGCCACAAAGGTCCTGATGAGCTCATTGACCCGGTAGTGTTCCTCGGCGCTCACACCCTTCTTCCGTGCAAAGAGATCGCGCACCTGCTTGCCGTAGTCGGGATCGTCCAGCAGCTCGGAGTAGGGCAGGTTCGTGGGCAGTGCGCCGGAGAGGTCCTGCAGGGTGGCGATGGCGGTGTGGAAATTCTGGCTGGAGATGTACTTGCCCATGTTCGAGTACACCGGATCGGGGAAGAGCACCCCGCTCTCGGTCTCGGTGGCGTCTTCTATGGCGGCTTTGGCCATGGCCTGGACCATGATCGAGGTCTTGTAGATCTCCAGGATCTTCTCGGAGTTGTTGCTCAGAAAGTACTCGCCGCGGGTGCCGTTGTACTCGGTGATCAGCATCGCAGCCCCGGTCATGAG
>CAYSYY010000024.1:0-16502 GCA_964435265.1 uncultured Gemmatimonadota bacterium | reverse complement strand
CTCGGCCTTTTCAGCTTTCTTGTAAGAGGTGCTCCGGTAGTCGGTCTGGTAGAAACCCGTTCCCTTGAAGATGATGCCCGCACCGCCGCTGATCAGCCGGCGGGTTGGGCCGCCGCAGTAGGGACACACCTCGATCGGGTCCTCGGTGATGAACTGGTACTCTTCGAACCGGTGCCCGTTCTCGAGACACTCGTATTCATATGTGGGCATGGAGCGGTACCGCGCTCAGCGCCCGCGTCCCGTCCGGGCCCGCTCCCGCTGCTGCAGCTGGTATTCGTGCCAGGCCTGGCGGATCACGGCGAGGTTGTCCCAGCGGTCCTCGGTGAGGATGATGATCTTTGAGTCGGCGCGGGAGTAGATCGAGTACTCCTGCCCCATGTTGATGACGTCGATGGCGTACCGATCACCGGAGAGCGGGTCGAGATAGGCCTCGGGGTCGGGCAGGACCGTCATCAGCGAGTCGATCTCCATGGTGAACTCGCCGTGGGTCTTGTAGTACTCTTCCTGCGCCTGGGCCAGGGCCGGCAGCTTCTCGCGCGACGCGATCCGCGCCGTCGCCTCGTCCTGCGAGGTGTAGTACGGAACAACGAGCGCGGCGACGATGCCGGCGGTCGCGAGTACGAGCAGCATCTGAATGTAGTTCATGCCGCCTGAGCTGGTGATACGACGCATCCTCGACTCCCTGGGCGCTGGGCCCGATGTGCCGGGTCTCGATCGACCCGTGAAGCGGTAACACGCATTGCCGGAAACGGCAATATAGAACAGGGGCGCCGCGGGAGGCTACCCTCTTTCGCGGCACCCCTTTCCAGAGACGATCCGGACCCGGAAACGTTCAGTCACCGGGAGCGACCGGAGCCGGGTTCAGCGCACCCGGACCGACCGGGTGACCTCCAGCCCCCCCCCCGTGCCGTCCGGGACCCACGCCTTGATCATGACGTACGCACCGGACTCCAGCTCGGAGAGGATCCGCTCGTAGACACGCAGGTCGGGCACCGCCTCGCCATCCACTTCCAGGAGGATGAAGCCGCCGCCCGTGAGGCCGGCGTCCCAGGTGGGCCCGTACTGTTCCACTCCTTCGACGAGCAGGCCGCGACCGGTGAAGTCCAGCCCTCGGGCGGTATCGCGATCCAGTGCGGTCACCTGGAGTCCCAGCCGGTCGGATCCCGCTGTTTCTTCCTCGACCTGTGGTTGCGACGTGTCCTCGGGACGTTCCCGCAGGGTGATCGTGAGGGTCCTTTCTTGTCCGGACCGGCGGCTGTTCCCCCCCCGGTAGATCGCGACGCTGATCCGTGTGCCCGGCGGCTTGGTGCTGACCAGGGTCTGCAGCTCGCCCCCGGTGTCGATCGGCTCGCCGTCGATCTTCAGGAGGATGTCGTCGACCTCCAGCCCCCCCTCATCGGCCGGCCCCCCGGGGGTCACCGTGGTTACCAGCACTCCGATCGGCGGGTTGTAGGGCAGGCGGCGCGCCGCGGCCATGTCGGCGTCGACCGGCTGGGACTGGAACTGGATCCCCAGCCAGGAGCGCCGCACCCGGCCGTATTCGATGATGCTGCGGGCGACCGAACGGGCCAGATTGATCGGCACCGCGAAGCCGTAACCGGCGTAGAGCCCCGTCTCGGAGGCGATGGCGGTGTTGATCCCGACCACCCGGCCGCTCAGATCCACCAGGGGGCCGCCGGAGTTGCCCCGGTTGATGGCGGCGTCGGTCTGGATGTAGTCCTGGATGCCCTGCTGGACGTTCCCCTCGACCGGTCCGATGTTCAGGGCCCGGCCCTTGGCGCTGATGATCCCGGCCGTGACGCTGTAATCGAAATCGAGGGGGCACCCGATGGCCAGGACCCAGTCGCCGATCTCGAGCCGGTCGGAATCGCCCAGCTCCACCGTCGGCAGCACCTCGTCGGTATCGATCCTGATCACGGCCACGTCGGTGATCTCGTCGCTGCCCACCACCTCGGCGTTGAAGCGCCGCTTGTCGGGCAGGGTCACGGTGATCTTATCCGCCCCCTCCACCACGTGGTTGTTGGTGATGATGTGCCCGTCGGTCGAGAAGATGAAACCGGAGCCCTCGCCTCTGAACCGCTGGCGCTGCGGCGCCCTCTCCTGCGGCTGATTCTGCTGATCGGGGGGAATCATCCGGAAGTACTGACGGAACTCCTCGGGGATCGAGGGGAAGTCGAACTGTGACACGGCCACCTCCCGGAAACCCTCGACCGCAACCCTCACCACCGCGGGGCGGACCCGGGCGGCCACTTCGCGCATCGAGGGCGGACCGGCCTGCTGAACCGGCCCGATCTCCCCGACACCCGCCTCGAGCGAGGCCGGTACGATCCGTGCCGCACTGGTCCCGGGCGCCGCCGCGACCGGGGGCTCGAGGGCCTGCAGGGCTGCGTCCGCCGCGGTGCCGGATGGCGTTACATCCCACAGCCCCGTCACCATCAGTCCCGTCACGATCCCCGCCAGGAAGATCGGAACGATGATCTCCCATCGGCGTGTAACGCTCTTCTCCATCGCTCTCAACTCCTCTGTGTCCTGTCTGTCGGCTCGTTCGCTTGTTCGTTCGTTCGTTCGTTCGTTCGTTCGGGGCGCCTCACGATATGTCGGCGTCCTAATCTTTCCCTCACTCCCTTATCTACTCCCGACGCCCCCCTCCGGTTCCCTGTCCCGTATCTCCCCCTCGTCCGCTTTCTCCAGACGCCGGTAGAGGGTCCTGAGGCCGATGCCGAGCACCTCGGCGGTCCGCTTCTTGTCCCCCCCCAGCCGGTCGAGGGTCTCACGGATGAGCTCCCGCTCGATCGTGTCCAGCGGCGTGCCCAGGGGGACGCGGATGGTTCCGGTGAGCGCCTCATCCTCCCACCCCTCACCCTCCTCACCGGAGCCGCGCCGCGGCCCGCGGAGCGTGAAGCCCTCCCGGTGCAGGCCCTCCAGATCGGCCCGCACGGCGGCGATCTCCTCCCGCAGGGCCTGCAGGGACCGGACGATGAGCTCGCGTTCGACCTGATCTGGGGTCCGGCCGGTGGGGGCGGGCAGGTTGCGCACATCGCGCGAGCGCTCCTCGACGATCCGGGTCAGCCGCTCGGCGGTGATCTTCCGGCCCGGGTGGAGCAGGATGATCTGCTCGATCAGGTTGCGCAGTTCGCGGACGTTGCCGGGCCAGGGGTAGCGCTGCAGCCAGGACAGCGCGTCATCGGTGAAGCCGACGAAGGTGGTGTCGTGGAGGCGGCAGAGGAGCTCGACGAAGTGCTGCAGCAGGAGCCTGATGTCCTCGGGCCGCTCCCGCAGCGGCGGCAGATCGATGGTGACGACCTGCAGGCGGTAGTAGAGGTCTTCCCGGAAGCGCCCCGCGGCGACCGCCTGTTCCAGCTCGACGTTGGTGGCCGCCAGGACCCGCGCCCGCACCCGCAGGGATTCGGTCCCGCCCACCCGGAGGAACTCACCCTGCTCGAGCACGCGCAGCAGTTTCGACTGCAGGTCGCGGGAGAGATCGCCGATCTCGTCGAGGAAGATGGTTCCCTCGCCGGCCGCCTCGAACACCCCCTGCTTGCGCGCCGTGGCGCCGGTGAAGGCCCCCCGTTCGTGGCCGAAGAGTTCCGATTCGATGAGGGTTTCCGAGAGCCCCGGGGTGTTCACTGCGATGAACGGGGCATCGCGGCGCGGACCGGCCCGGTGGATCCCGCGGGCCACGAGTTCCTTCCCGGTCCCGGAGGGGCCGCGGATCAGGATCGGGACATCGGTCGGCGCCATCCGCCCGATCGTGCGCACTACGCTCCTGATCGCGTCGCTCACTCCCAGCAGACCGGTGAGGTTGCCTACCCGGGCGTAGTCGAGCAGGGTGGTGACGATTTCCGTCAGATCGTCTTCGGGCGGCGGGGGCGGCGCGTCGGCGCCGCGCCACGGATCGAGGCGGTCGAGCCCGGTCGCCTTCCCCCCGGATCCGATGTGCAGGAGCTGTCCGTGCGGGCTCAGGCGGCGCTGGGCGGCGGCGATGGTCTCGATGACGGACGGGTCGAGACCGGCGGGGAGCACGGTCAGTTCGACCGTACGGGCGCCGACGTACCGCTCGATCTGGCCGGGATCGGTGAGGAAGACGGCCCGCTGCCCCGGAACGGCAGATCCGATGGCGGCGCGTACTCCGGTGTGTTCCAGGGCGACCACGACCGGCTCGCGGGCGGGGGTGACGACCCCGCTGCCGGCGCCGCGCTCACTCATGATGCAGCGCGCACTTCGCCGCCACCTCGGCGGCGAGCCGGCGCGCCTCCTCCCCGGTCGGCGCTTCCACCACCAGCCGGACGATCGGTTCGGTATTGCTGGAGCGCACATGCACCCAGCGGTCGGGGAAATCGAGGCGCCAGCCGTCCCGGTCGTCGATGCGGGCCCCGGGCCAGAGACCGGGCAGCGCGGCCAGGCGGCCGTCGAGTTCCTCGCGCCCACCCGCCGGCAGGGCGAAACGCATCTTCAGCATGGCGTAGCGGGTCACGGCGGCGCGCAGGGCCGGCAGATCACCGCCGGCGTCGGCCAGGGCCGAGAGGATGAGCGCCGCCCCCACCAGGGCGTCGCGACCCATCACGACGCCGGCATGGATGACGCCGCCATTGCCCTCGCCGCCGATCCGGGCGCCGGTGGCGAGCATCCCCTCGACGACGTTGATCTCGCCCACCGGTGTGCGATGGACCTCCACCCCCGCCTCCCGGGCGATGTCGTCGATCATCCGGGAGGTGGATAGGTTCACCACCACCGGACCGGGAGCGACGGCCAGGACACGCCGGGCGGCCAGGGCCAGGGTTACCTCCTCGCCCAGCGGCTCGCCGTCCGGCCCCACCAGGGCGAGACGATCGCCGTCGGGATCGACCGCCAGTCCAACGGCCGCCCCGGCCGCCACCACCGTCCGGGAGAGCTCGCCCAGCGCTTCGGCCACCGGTTCGGGGGAACGGGGGAAGGTTCCGGTCGGCTCGCAGAAGAGGCGGTGCACCCGCACGCCGTGCGCTTCGAGGAAGGCCGGCAGGGTGGCGCCGGCGGCGCCCCCGCAACCATCCACGACCACGCTCAGGGCCGCCCCTTCCAGGGCACCCGGATCAACTCCGGCGGCCGCCCGCACCCGCTCGGCGTGCCGGGCGGCGGCGTCGTCGTCGTAGCGGAGTTCGGAAACCGCGCCCCCTTCCGGCGCCTTACCGCCGGCCGCTTTACCGCCGGCCGGGTCACCGCCCCGGGCGACCCGCCGGATGAGCTCGAGTGAATCGGCGGGAGCCAGGTAGCGCCCGGCGGGATCGGCGAACTTGAGCCCGTTCCACTCCGCCGGATTGTGGCTGGCCGTGATCATGATCCCACCGGCGGCCGAGAGCAGGGCCGTGTTCAGGAGCAGGGTGGGCGTGGGGACTATGCCCAGGTCGATCACTTCGCGCCCCCGGGCTGCGAGCGCGGCCAGGACGGCCCGCCGAAGCTCGGGACCCGAGGCCCGCGGATCGCGGGCCAGCAGCAGGGGACCGGGGCGGCAGAGCCCGGCATAGGCGGCGGCATACGCCGCGGCCACCTCCGGAGTCAGGCCGCGTCCCACGATCCCGCGCACGCCGGAGACACCCGCCATCAGATCTCGGGAGCCAGCCGCCATCACGGCCTCCTTCTCCAGGAAGGTTCAGTCGGGGTGCGCACAATCGGATAATGGAGCCACAGAGCGGACTCGAACCGCTGACCTGCTCATTACGAGTGAGCTGCTCTACCAGCTGAGCTACTGTGGCTTGTCAGAAAGGCAAACGCAACCCCTTGTCATAAGGTAAGTTGCGTTGCGAGCTGTGTCAAATCGGCTCAAGGGTGACTGGTGCCGAGGCCCAGAGTCGAACTGGGGACACCGGCGTTTTCAGCGCCGTGCTCTACCAACTGAGCTACCTCGGCAGGTAGCGCATCGGACCGCAGCGGCCGTCGCGGTGACAAATGAAGGCATCGCGACCGGCTTTGGCAAGACCCTTCACGGACTCGCGGCGAAGCAGAATCTCGACACCGCCGGTCGGGGAATGTCATACTCCGGGACCACTCGTGAGGTGAGACACCACAGGAGACGACGATGACGAGAGGGACCGCACGATACCGGTCCGGTCTGGCGGGGATCATCCTTCTGTTCACGGGGTGCGGCGGGAGTGAGAGCGGGGCCTATATCGGGCGGGTCTCTCCCCCGACCGAACCCGTCCTGCGGGTGGCCGTGGCGGCGGACCCCGAGGGCCTGGATCCGACCCGGTACAGCCAGCAGCCCACCTGGCGGGTCGCCCGCATGCTCTTCGAGGGGCTGCTCGCGTTCACCTCCGACGGCCGGGTCGTGGCCGGGGTGGCCGAGAGCTGGGAACCCTCGCCCGGGGCCGATCGCTTCACCTTCCACCTGCGCCCCGACGCCCGCTGGAGCGACGGGCGCCCGGTCACCGCCCACGACTTCGTCTTCGCCTGGCGGCGGGTGGTCGATCCCGCCGTGGCCGCCTCGACCGCCGCCAAACTGTATCCGGTGCGCAATGCCGAGCGGATCGTCCGGGGCGAGGCCGATCCAGTCACCCTGGGGGTGTCCGCTCCGTCCGACTCCGTGCTCGTCGTCGACCTGGAGCACCCCGACCCCACCTTCCCCCTGCACACCGCCCTGCCCCCCTTCTTCCCCCTGCCGCGCCATCTGGCGGCCCGGGACTACCTCTCGTGGCCGGGGCGGGAGACCCCGGTCGGCAACGGTCCCTTCGTCCTGCGCACCTGGCGGCTCAACGACCGCCTGGTCACCGGGCGGAGCCCGACCTACTGGAACCGGGGAGCGATCGCTCTCGAGCAGGTCACTCTCTTCGTCGTGGCCGACGACGCCACGGTGCTCAACCTCTACCGGGCGGGTGAGATCGACTGGACCGCGACCGGTACCATCCCCGACGATGCCGCCGCCCGGTTCGTGACCCAGGGCCGCACCGAAGCCCGCACCGGCGGCCGGTACGCGACCTACTATCTGGAACTCAACACCCGCCGGCCGCCGCTCGACGATGTCCGGGTGCGCCGGGCGCTGGAGCTGACCATGCCCCGGGAGCAGATCGTGAACGCCGTTTTCGGAGGTCAGGGACCGGCCGCCCGGACCCTGGTGGTCGCCGGTCTCCCCGACTGGCTCCCCCCCGATACCCCCGAACCCGACGCCGACCTGGCCCGCCGCCTGCTGACCGAGGCGGGTTACCCGGGCGGGGCGGGGATCGGGCCGCTGACCTTCCTCTACAACACCGGCAGCCTGCACGGCGAGGTGGCCGAGTACCTGCAGGGTCACTGGGGGCGGGAGCTGGGTCTGGAGATCGAACCGGTCCCGCTCGATTACGGGGCGATGGATGAGCGGGGGCAGCGCGGCGACTTCCACCTGCTCAGGAGCATCTGGCTGGCCGATCTGCCCCTGCCCGAGGACTTCCTGGGGGTATTCGAGCGGGGCAATCCCAATAACCTGACCGGTTGGACCGACCCCGGTTTCGACGACCTGCTCAACCGGGCCCGCGCGACCCTGGATCGGACCGAACGCCTGCGGCTGCTGCACCGGGCCGAGACCGTGCTGCTCGAAGCGGTCCCGATCATCCCCCTGCTGCAGTTCAGCTACGGCACGGTCCAGCTCGTGAAACCGTACGTGGAGGGGCTCGAGGTCAATCCCCTCGACGTGATCGGCTGGGCGGGCATCAGGGTGAATACCGGGTGGCGCCCGTGAACGCTTTCGCCCGCCGCCGGCTGCTCTCGTTCTTCCCCAGCCTGCTGCTCATCGTCACCCTTACCTTCATCATCTCGCGCGCCGCACCCGGGGGACCCTTCCACACCGACCGGGCCGTCCCCGAGGCGGTCCGGTCCAACCTCGAGGCCCGTTACGGCCTCGACCGCCCCCTGGCGGCCCAGTACCTGCGTTTCCTGGCCAACCTGGCCACCGGCCGGCTCGGTCCCTCCTTCCAGCAGCCCGAGCGGGCGGCCGTGCAGGTGATCAGCGAGGGGTTCGGACCGAGCCTGACGGTGGGCCTGACCGCCTTCCTCGCGGCCCTGCTGATCGGACTCGGAGGCGGCTCCCTGGCCGTGCTCCGGCCGCGTATCGCTCCCCTGATCTCGGGCCTCGCGCTCATCTGCCTGGCTCTGCCGGTCTTCGTGCTGGGGCCTCTGCTCATCCGCTTCATGGCCGTCGAACTCGGTCTGCTGCCGGCCGCCCTCTGGGGCACGCCGGCCCACCTGGTGCTGCCGGCGCTCACCCTGGGGATCCCCGCCGGGGGCGCCCTGGCCCGCTTCTGGCGGCCGCTGCTGGCCGGTGAGATGGCCGGTCCGGCGGCCCTGGCGGCCCGGGCGCGGGGACTCGGGGAAGGCGCCGTATTGCGCCGCCACGCCGCCCCGCGGGCTCTGCCGGTCCTGCTCAATTACCTCGGTCCCCTGCTGGCCGGTCTGGTGACGGGGAGCGTGGTGGTGGAGACGATCTTCGGTCTGCCGGGCACGGGCCGCTGCTTCGTCGAAAGCGCCCTGGCCCGCGACTACCCCGTGGTGCTGGGGGCTACCCTCCTCTACGCCGTCATCCTGCTGGGCGTGCACACCGCCGTCGATCTGGTGCAGCTGCGCCTCGATCCCCGGCTCTCACGCTCCGAAGACGGACCGGCCGGGGCTGCCGGGAGCATCCGGTGACCGCCCGACGACAGCGGGAACGTCCGGTGACCGCCCGACGACGCCGCCCGCTGCTCGGGATCATCTTCGTCGGCCTGCTCGCGGTCATGGCCGGAGCCGCCCTGGCCGGTGCTTTCCTGCTGCCCCCCGAGGTCGCCGGTACGGTCGAAGCCGGGGCCCGCCCCCCCTCACCCGATCACCTGCTGGGAACCGACACCCTGGGCCGGGATCTGCTGGCCCGGCTGCTGCAGGGGATGCGGACCACCATCTCGATCGGCCTGGTGGCCACCCTGCTCGCCCTGCTGGCCGGGACGATCTACGGCGGCACCGCGGGACTGATGCGCCCGCGGGCCGACGAGGTCATGATGCGGGGGGTGGACGTGGCCCTGGCCCTGCCCTACATGTTCGTGGTCATCCTGCTGGTGAGCCTGGTGGACCAGCGCGGCTTCTGGCTCATCGCGGTCGTACTCGGCTGCGTCGAATGGCTTCCCCTGTCGCGGGTGGTCCGGGCCGGGGTGCGCACCCGGCGCCATGAGGGGTATGTCGAGGCGGCCCGGATCATGGGCGGGAACCGCCTCTACCTGCTGCGGGCCCACCTCATCCCGCAGCTCGTGGCCCCGCTGGCCGTGTACGCGACCCTCATGCTGCCGGTCGTGATGATGCAGGAGGCCTTCCTCTCCTTCCTCGGACTCGGCGTGCCCCCGCCGACGGCTTCGTGGGGCAGCCTGATCGCCGAAGGGGTGCGGCGCCTCGAGACGGCTCCCTGGATCCTCTTCTCCTCGGCGGGGTCGCTGGCCCTCTGGCTCATCTGCCTGCACGCCGCCGGCGATCGACTCGCCCGGAGGCTGGGCCGGGAAGCGGGGCTCCGGGAGGCGGGACGATGAACGCGGGACCGATCTCCTGCGCCGGCCTCGAGGTCGGCTGGCCGCCGGCCGAACCGGTGCTGGACATCCCGCACCTGGAGCTGGAGCCGGGCACGATCACGGTGGTGGTGGGACCGTCGGGCTCGGGCAAGAGCACTCTCGGGCACGCGCTGTGCGGTCTCCTGCCCTGGCTGGGAGCGCAGGTGCGGGGGGTGGTGCAGCTCGCCGGTCGGCAGCTGCATCCCGGCCGCGTCCGGGAATGGCGGGGAGTGCGCGGCCGCGCGGTGCGCTGGATCCCGCAGGATCCGGCCGCTTCCTTCACCCCGACCCGTCCCCTCCTGGCGCAGATGTGCGAAGGCGCCCCTGACCGGGCCGCCGTCGACCATCGGCTCGACGAGTTCCTCGCGGCGGTGGGCCTGCCCCCCGCCGGCGAACTGGCCCGGCGCCGCCCCTTCGAGCTGAGCGGAGGGATGCTGCAGCGGGCCGCCGCCGTCTCGGCCTTCCTGACCGGACCCGACCTGGTGGTGGCCGACGAGCCCACCGCCCACCTCGACCCGCCGCACGCTCTGCGGCTGGCCCGGCTGGTCGCCGATCTGGCCGGGGGTACCGGTACCACCCTGCTCTGGATCACCCACGATCTGCGAATGGCCGCCGCTCTGGCCGCCCGCGTGGTCTGCCTGTCGGAGGGGCGGATCACGGCCGACGGCGATCCCGCCGTGGTGCTCGATCCCGCCGGCTCCGACCCGCTCCCCCTGGTCCGGGCCTGCGCCCGGCTGGCGGCCGGGCCGTGAGCGCTCCCCTGGTGCAGATGCACGAGGCCGTCGTCCGCCCCGGCGGCGTCCTGGCGCCGGCCGTTCTCAGGGGGTGTTCCTTCACCCTGGCCGCCGGGGAGAGCGCGGCCCTGGTGGGCGAGAGCGGGGCCGGGAAGACCACCCTGCTGCGCGCTCTGGCCGGGCTCATCCCGCCCACATCGGGCCGGGTGGAGGCGCCGGCCCGGCCCGGCTGGCTCCCCCAGCATCCTCCCGCCGCCTTCGATCCGGCCTGGAGTGTGCTGCGCTCGGTGGCCGAGCCCCTGCGGCTGTCCGGGTCCGACGCCGCCGCGGCACGGGAGCAGGCGATCGCTCTCATCCGCGTCCTGGGTCTGGACCCGGCCCACGCCGCGCGGCGGCCGCGGGAACTCTCGGGGGGCGAGCTGCGCCGCGCCGCCCTGGCCCGGGCGCTCATCGCCGCGCCCCCGCTGCTGCTCGCCGACGAACCGACGGCCGGGCTCGATCCGGTGGCGACCCTGGTCCTGATCGACCTGGTGCGCGACAGCGTCGAGGCGCGCGGGACCGCCCTGCTGTGGGTCACCCACGATCTGGGGGTGGCGGCCGCGGTGGCTCCGCGCCTCCTCGTACTGGCGCAGGGACGGATCGTGGAGGACGGTCCCGCCCGGCAGGTCCTGAGCGCTCCGGTGAGCGACTCGGCCCGGCGGTTGACCGGTGCCTGGCTCCCGCTCGAACCGCACCTGGCCCGGGCCCGCCTGGCGGAAGCCGAGGTATATTAGCTGAGGTTCATTTGTTGAGGTTCGATATCTAGAGATCGTGCACGGCCCCGCCGATATCATCTGGTCCCAGTACCAGCGTCCGGCTCGCGATCCCGTCGGCCGCCCATCGCTGGACCAGCGGTAGGCAGATCTCCTCGATCCGTTCCACCGCCCCTTCCGCCAGCACCATCACGGTGGGCCCGCTCCCCGAGATCCAGGCCGCCGCCGCTCCGCCGGCCGAGGCCAGGGCGAGCAGATCCTCACAGGCCGGGATGAGCCGCGCCCGGTAGGGTTGATGGAGGGCGTCCCGCACCAGCGCGGGCAGCCGGTCGGTGTCGCCGTCGGCGAGGGCGCGGAAGAGGAAGAAGCTGCGCTGCTGATTCGCGACCGCGTCGGTGTGCGCGATCGCGGCCGGCAGCGCTTCCCGGGCCAGGCGGGTCGAGAGCGCGATCTCGGGAACCACCGCTCCCAGCAGGTAGTCCTCGAAGAGCCGCTCGCGGTGGACCAGCACACCGTCGCCCTCCAGCGGCGCCGAGGCGGTGAGACCGCCGAAGAACGAGGGGGTCACGTTATCGGAGTGACCCTCCTCGGCCACGGCCAGATCGAGGAGGCGACGGGTTCCGAAGGACGCTTCGGCGAGCCGCTCCCCCGCCAGCAGTCCGGCCACGATCGCCGCTCCGCTCGCGCCCAGACCGCGCGCGGTGGGGATCTCGGATGAGCCCCGGATCACGGTCCGGCCGTCCAGCGACACCCCGGCCGCTTCCCAGACCCGGGTGAGCGCGCGGACCACCAGGTTGGACTCGTCGGTGGGAACGCGGTCGGGGGGAGCGCACCCCTCCCCCTCCCAGGCGACCTCCCAGGCCGTCGTCGCCGTCCCCGCCATGACGAAGGCTCCCTCGATCTCCACCCGCACCCGGACGTAGAGGTCCACGGCGAGACCGAAGAGATCGAAACCGGGGCCGAGGTTGCTGGTGGATCCCGGAACGACGGCCTGTACGCTCCGGTTCATGGCAGCACCTCCCGCAGGGCGTCATCGGCTTCGACGGCGATCAGCAGCGCTCCCGCCGATGCGAACCAGCGCACGGTCTCGAGGTCGGCTCCCCCGGAGAGACAGCCGATGAAGCCGAGGCCGGTTTCTCCGGAGGCGGCCCGGGTCCGCCGCAGGGTGGTCAGATCATCCACGTTGTCGCCGAGATAGTACAGCGGCCGGCCGGTGAGGGCACCCGCCAGATGGAGCAGTCCGGCCGGATCGGGCTTGGGCGGGAAACGACCGTTGTCGGTCACGATCCGATCGGGGGCGAGCCCGGCGAACCCGGTCAGTTCCAGCGCCAGGGCCGCCTCTTCGGGGATGCGTCCGGTCAGGATGCCCAGCGGCAGGGCGCAGGCGCGGTCCCGCAGGCCGGAATCGAGCAGGGCGGTCTCGTTCTCCACCGCCCCCCGACCGTGGTAGTGGCGGGCAGGTTCGCCGAAAAGGCGGGGGAAGAGCGGGGCGCCCACGTAGAGTTCCTTGAAGATCCTCTCCAGCAGCGGACGGTCGAGGCGGGTGAAGATCGCGTCCGCGGCCGGTCCCGCCTCAGCCTCCACGATCGCCCGCAGGGCCGCCAGGCCGCCTCCGGCCGCGGTCGTGCGCTCGGCCAGCACCGCCGCCGGCGGCACCGCCGGGACACCTGCGGCGCGCCAGAGCGCGACCAGGAGTCCCGCCTCGGCGGTGTCCCAATCGTTGTTGAAGCCGCCGGCCCGGCGCCACCTCCCCACCTCCTCCCCGGTCATCCAGGCATCGGAGGTGTGAAGGCCGAGGACCCGTTCCATGTAGAAGGCAACAGAACGCGGGATGACGTCGTTGAATGAACGGTGGGTGTCGATCAGCACCCCGTCGATATCGAAGATGAGGCTCCCTGCCGCGGGAGGAGGGATGGGGTGGGCGGGCGCGATGGCGCACCCTTCGGAGAGCCGCGACCAGCCGGTTTCGGAGATAAAGCGGTCGAGCAGAGTGATGCCCTCACTCCGGCGCCCGGTCTCGAGACCCATGGATCCTCCTTCCCGACCCCGACCGGCTCCCGGGTTCAGCCCCGGCCTGCGGCCGGCCGTCGGCGACGGGACCTATAGTAAGATGTGGGCCGGGGAGGTCCAACCGCGATCACCGGCCTCGATCAGTCCCCCCCGCTGACCGGGGGGCGCCGGAAGGACGCCGTGGAAGAGAGCGATCTCATAGCACGCGCCCAGAGGGGTGACGAGGACGCCTTCGGCCAGCTCGTCCGGCAGCACCAGGACCGTGTCTACCGGACCGCGGCGCGGCTGGTGGGACCCGATGATGCCTTCGACGTCGCCCAGGATGTCTTCGTCAAGGCCTTCCGCGAGATCCGGCGGTTCCGCGGTTCCTCCGCGCTGTCCACCTGGCTGTACCGGATGACGGTGAATCTCTCTCTGAACCACCTGCGCAGTGCCCGGCGCGAGACCGACCGGCGCGAGCGGTACGGCCCCGGGACTTCGGAGAAGCCGCCGGCGCCCGACACCGCCATCGAGGCGACGGAGTTCAAGGAGCAGGTCTGGGCGATCATCGACAGCCTGCCGGAGCGCCAGCGCACGGCCATCGTCCTGCACCGCTTCGAGGAACTCTCGGCGGCCGAGACCGCGCAGGTCATGGGCCTGAGCACGGGCGCGGTGGAATCGCTGCTGCACCGGGCCAGGCAGGCCCTGCTCGAGGCCTTCCGGGCCCGGGGCCTGGCTCCATGAAAAAAAGTGCACGGGAGCGTATGGAAGCCGGCCGACACGGAGTCAAAAAGGTGACGCAGGAAGGGTAACGCGATGAACCGAGCAGGAGAAAACCCGGACCGACCCATCGAATCGCTGTGGGAGAACTTGCCCGACCGGGCGCCCGCATCCGCGCCGGCCGACCTCTGGCCGGCGGTCAGAGCGCGGATCGCCCGCGAGAAGGTCGTCCCGCTGCCCGCGCCCGAACCGCGCTGGCGGCTCGCCGTGTCCTTCGCGGCCGGTCTCATCGCCGGCCTGGCGCTGTGGTTCCTCGCCACCGGCAGCCTCTCCGATCCGGCCGCCTCGATCGAGGAAGTCCTGGCCCAGGAAAGCGTCTTCGAACAGCTCGACCCGATCCCCCCCACCTCGATGGCCGGGATCTATTTCGCCACCCTCACGGTGGATGAGGGCTCCCGATGACCGGTCCTGACGGACGGCGCACCCTGACGGTACTCCTGGCCGCCTCGCTGGGCCTTAACCTGGCCCTGGGCGGCATCTTCATCTACCAGGCGACCACGGCCGAGCGGACCTTCGAGAGGCGGCTGCACGAGTGGCGCCGCTCCCCGGCGGCCCGGCCGGAACCTTGGCAGTCGCGTTCACGGGCCGAGCGCGACACCACCGACCGGTTCCCGCGGCTCGAACAGGAGCAGGTGGAGCGGATCCGGGAGCTGCGGGGGATGATGGAGGAGGATATCCGGCCCCTGCGGACCGAGATCAACTCCCTGCAGGAGATGATGCGCGAGGAACTGCGCCGCCCCGAACCCTCGATCAGCCGCCTCGACAGCATGGCCGCCCGCACCTCGCAGCTGCAGACCCAGATCCAGCAGCGCTCCCTGCGGCTCATGCTCGAAGAGAAAGAGATCCTCACCGCCGATCAGTTCGGCTTCTACCTGCGCTTCATGATGCCCGGCCGGCCGAGCCCCGGAGGAGGTTTCGGGCGCGACGAGAGCGGCCGCGGCGAAGGCAACCGGCGCGAAGGAAACCGGGGTCCGGGACCGGACCGCAGCGGGCGGGTGAACCCGCCCGAGGAACACCGGGATCCGCCGCCTCCGCCTCCGCTTTCCGTCATCTGAGACCGGCCTGCGCTGCTGCACCCCGGCACGGCCTTGACGCCGGCCGCCGGGTATGCATTATTAATCGGAGCGATTAGGTCGGATTTACGCCACACCCACCGGGGCCCCATGCTCGCCCTCACCAAGGCAACCGGATACGCCATCCTCGCCCTGGGGTACCTGGAGTGCCGGGAGACGGGTACGGTCGCCAGCACCCGGGAGATCTCCGAGCAGTTCAATATCCCCGGCGAGCTGCTGGCCAAGGTCCTGCAGCGACTCAGCCGGCAGGGCCTGCTCCGGGCTCATCAGGGCCGGGGCGGCGGGTACTCCCTGAGCCGCTCGACCGAAGCGATCAGCGTGGGTGAAGTGGTCGAGGCCGTGGAGGGGCCGATCGCGATCACCGTCTGCCTCAAGGACGGCGGCGAGGAGCTCTGCGACCTCTTCGAGAACTGCACCATCCGCTCCCCGGTCGGACATATCCAGGAGAAGATGAAGGAACTCTTTGCCTCGATCTCGATCGCCGATATCGCTTCGGGTATCGAATTCTGCCCCCGCAGCAGGAACCTGGCCCGCCTGTGACCCTTCCCCCGCCCTTCCTCAGTCGTACGGCCGGGAGGCGACCGGGCCGGCGGAACCCGGTGCCGGATCGAGGTGACTGGTCTGGTTCAGGAGCACGAGCTGCCAGTACCCGCGCGGCGAGCGGCGAAGCACGGTGAGCGAGCTGTTGTCGACCTGGAAACGGTAACGCTGGTCGATCCCCAGATCGAATATCCGGCAGACCGCCCCGCGTACCGGGCCGGAGTGGGTGAAGACGGCCACCCTCTCCCCTTCATGCTCGGCCGCGATGGTCTGGAGGCGATCCCAGGTCCGCGCCTGCATGTCGGCCAGGCTCTCCCCCCCGCCCCGGGCGTGAAAGGCCTCGGAGCGCCGCCACTGCTCCAGTTCGTCCGGGTACTTCTCACGTACGGCCTCCAGGGTCAGACCCTCCCATTCGCCGTAACTGCACTCGCGCAGACCGTCGGTGGCGATGACCGGGATCCGGAGCACCTTCCCGGCCGCCTCGGCCATCTCCCGGGCACGCTGCAGGTCGCTGGTGTACCCGACCGCGGGCGCCCACGGCCGCAGAGCTTCGATGCAGGGGCCGATGGTGTTCCGTCCCGCTTCGCTCAGGGGAGTGTCGGCGTGCCCCTGGAAACGGTTCCCGGTATTCCAGTCGGTGCTCGCGTGCCGGATCAGCACGAGGTAGGTGGAATCAGGTTTCAGCGTCACCATCGAACTCCTCACAGGCGTAGCGGCATAGATCGGTGAGGGAGCATTCCCGGCAGGCCGGTCGGCGGGCGCCGCAGACGCGGCGTCCGTGGAAGATCAGGGCCGAGGAGAACGGAAACCAGGCCTCCTCGGGGAGCAGGTCCCGGAGCTCGAACTCGATCGTCACCGGGTCGGAGGAATCGGTCAGGCCGAGCCGGCGGGTGAGCCTTTTGACGTGCGTGTCGACGGTGATACCGGGCCGACCCCAGGCGCCCCCCCGGATGACGTTGGCGGTCTTGCGGCCGATCCCGGGCAGGGCGGTCAGTTCCTCCATCCCGCCCGGCACCTCTCCCCCGTACCGCTCCGCAATGATGCGGCAGGCTCCCTGGATGGCCTTTGTTTTCTGCCTGAAGAAACCGGTGGGATGGATTATCGCCTCCAGTTCCTCCGGGGGAG
>CAYSYY010000023.1:1415-16528 GCA_964435265.1 uncultured Gemmatimonadota bacterium | reverse complement strand
GTCGGGACCGCTCCCCCGGCCGAGCCAGCGCAATCGGGCCGGCAGGACACCGTCGCGGGAGAGCGCCTGCAGGACCCGGGGCGCCCCCAGGATGCTCCCCACCGCGCTCGAGAGGGTGGCCCCCCAGACGCCCAGGAGGATGGCCTCACCCCACACCGCGACCCGCCGCATGATCAGTGAATCGGTGAGCAGGTCGCTCTGCCCGACTCTCAATACCAGCACGATGGGGATGATCATGTAGAGCACGTACCCGGTGCCGATGGCCGCCAGGGTGCCCCGCGGTATCGCCCGGGTCGGATTCTTCAGATCACCGGACATGTTCACCCCGGCCATGATGCCGGTCACGGCGGGGAAGAAGACCGCGAAGACCCGCCAGAACTCTCCCCCCGGATGCCCGCGCAGCAGGGCGGGATCGGCCGGCCCGACGGCGTGACCGAAGAAGAAGGAGAGCAGGGAGAGCCCGATCGCGGCCATGATCACATACTGCACCCGGATCGCCGCCCGGGCCGAGCGCAGGGCTAGGAGCGCGACCGCGACGGTGGTGGCCAGGGCGACCGCCTTCTCGTCCAGGGCGGGGAAGGTCCGGGCCACACTCTCGGCGAAACCCACCGTGTAGAGGGCCACCGAGAGGGCCTGCGCGAAGTAGAGGGGGATGCCGATGGCGCCGCCGGGTTCGATGCCCAGCGAGCGGCTGATCATGTAGTAGGCCCCGCCGACCTTCACCTGCTGGTCGGTCGCGATGGCCGAGATGGAGAGCCCGGTGAGGAAGGTGATGGCGCTCGAGAGCGTCACGATCAGCAGGGTGGCCGGCAGTCCCACCGATCCGACCACCCAGCCGAGCCGCAGGTACATGATGACGCCCAGGATGGTCAGGACCGAGGGCGTGAAAACCCCGCCGAAGGTGCCGAAACGGCCACGGGAGACGCCCGTTCGGGCCGGTGACACGGTTCCCCCCGCCTCCTACCTGATCAGGTTCCAGCCGGCCCGGCCGCAGACGGAGATCGGGATCAAGAGGGTAAGGGCGAAGACCAGCCGGAAGCGGCACCCGGAGACCGGGCGGTGAGGGGAGAGATTCATCGAACGGCTCCTTCGTGCCATGTCACGCAATAACTGTGGTATTCGTGCGGCGCTGCATCCCGACCGGCGGCGTTGCGCCTCCTCGCCATAGTCACCACTATTCCTAGTCGCCGCGCCTGGCCGGCCGGGCGCAGCGTCACTCTCGGTACCGACATTCGTCACGTGACATGACACTGATCGAAGCGGTACGGGGGTGACGGTGGTCCATCGTACTGCGGCGTTGCGGCGCCTGCAACACCCGCGGGTCGTGTTATTCCCTCTCCCCGGGTCGTCGGGTGCCCTATCTTGGGAAGATATGAAAGACGACATCCTGAAACTCCTCGCCGGAGCCGAACACCCCCTGCCCGAACAGGAGATCTTCCGGTCGCTGTCCCTGCGCCGCCGGCAGTTCGCCCGTTTCAAGGCGGTCCTGCGCGAACTCCTGGCCGAAGATCGGATCGCCGGCCGCAAGGGGGCACGGTACGTCCTGACCGACCGCGGGCGCACCTGTCTGGCCCCTGACGATCCCCGCGCCGAGGTAACCCTGATCGCGGAAGAGGCGGGGCTCACGCTCGCCTTCGATCCCGCGGTAGAAGCCGCAGCACGCCGGGCGGCTGAGATCCCGCTCTCCCAGGCTCTGGACGGACGCATGGATCTGCGCGGGGAGACGATCTTCACCATCGATCCCGCCGACGCCCGGGACTTCGACGACGCCGTTTCCATCCGGCGCCGGACCTCGGGGTGGCGCATCGGTGTGCACATCGCCGACGTCTCGTTCTATGTCCGCGAGGACACTCCGCTCGACGCCGAAGCCTGGCACCGGGGCACCAGCGTCTACCTGGTGGACCGGGTCATCCCGATGCTTCCCGAGGAGCTCTCGGCCGGCGCCTGCAGTCTGCGTCCCGACGAGGACAAGCTCACTTTCTCCTGCTTCGTCGATCTGGATCCCGCCGGCCGGCCGGTGGGGTGCGAGCTCCGGGAATCGATCATCCGTTCCCGGGCCCGGCTCTCGTACGAGCAGGCGCAGGAGATCATCGACGGGCGCGCTCCCGCCGGCGTTCCCGACGTGGTCGTTGAACCGCTGCGTCAGATGGTCGGGGTCTCGGAACAGCTCACCAGGATCAGATCCCAGCGCGGTTCGATCGATTTCGACCTGCCCGAGCCGCTGGTGGAACTCGACGGCCGCGGGATTCCTATATCGCTGCGGGCGCGTCCGCGGCTGGCCAGCCACCGTCTCATCGAGGAGTTCATGATCCTGGCCAACGAGGCCGTGGCGCGGTATGCCGCGGGGCTCATGCTCCCCTTCATCTACCGGATCCATGAAGAACCCGATCCCGAACGGCTGGCCGAGTTCGCGCATTTCGTGAAAACCCTCGGCTACCCCATGGGTCAGGGGCAGGGGAGCCTGTCGCGGGCCCTCAACACCCTGCTGCACAAGGTCGAGGATCGGCCGATCGAACCGCTGGTGAACATCGCCATGCTGCGCCATATGAAGCAGGCCCTCTACAGGACCCGGAATCTCGGGCACTTCGGCCTGGCCAGCCGCTCCTATACCCACTTCACCTCCCCGATCCGGCGCTATCCCGACCTGTTCATCCACCGTCTGCTCAAACAGTACCACCGGCGGGCGCCGGTGCGGGCCGAGCTGGCCGAGCTGGAAGCCCGGCTCGCCGAAACCTCCGAACAGGCGAGCGAACGGGAACGGGTGGCCATGGAGGTGGAGCGCGAATCGATCAAGCTCAAACAGATCGCCTTCATGGAGGAACGGCTCGGCGAGATCTACGACGGCATCATCACCGGGGTGACCGATTTCGGCGTCTTCGTGCAGCTCCGGGAGCTGCTCGTCGACGGGTTGATCCACATCTCGAACCTGGGCGACGATTACTTCGAGCACGAACCGGAGAAGTACCGACTCATCGGCCGGCGCACCGGCGCGACCTTCCGGCTCGGGGACACCATGAGCGTGCAGGTCGTGCGCGCCGACCGGGTGGCCCGCCAGCTCGACCTGCTGCCGGCCCCGGTCGATCAGAACACCGTACCCGGCACGAGCGAGGGGGGCGAACGGTAATGGCCGGCGAGCGGATCGGACACTGGTGCGCCCTCATCGGAGTGGCCGGTCACCCCGACGCCGCATACCTGACCTACCTGGGGCTGTATTCCCTGCAGCATCGCGGTCAGGAGGCCGCCGGCATCTGTACGGCCGACGGAACCCACACCCACCTGCACAAAGCTCCGGGGCTGGTCAACGACGTTTTCCGGCCCGAACGGATGACCCAGCTCCCCGGCCACCTGGCGATCGGCCACACCCGCTACTCCACCACCGGCTCCCCGACCGCCCTCAACACCCAGCCGCTCCGGGTCACGACCCGCACCGGTCCGATCGCGGTCGCCCACAACGGCAACCTGACCAACACCCCATCGCTGAGAGCCGAACTCGAGGACGCGGGATCCATCTTCCAGACGACCATGGACACCGAACTGATCCTCCACCTGGTGGCCCGCTCCCGGGGCGGGAGCATCGAGGAACGGATCATCGAGGCGCTCGAGCGGGTGAAGGGCGCCTACTGCCTGCTCTTCCTGACCGAAGACACCCTGATCGCGGCCCGGGATCCGCGCGGGATCCGTCCGCTCTGCCTCGGTACCTTCGAAGGCGCCCATCTCATCGCGAGCGAGAGCTGTGCCTTCGACATCGTGGGCGGCTCATATGTCCGCGATATCGAACCGGGCGAACTCATCGTCATCCGGAGCTCGGACCTCACCTCCCACCGGCTCCCTCCGGCGCCCGAGATAACGCCCTGCGTTTTCGAGTTCGTGTATTTCTCGCGCCCCGATTCGCGCATCTACGGCGAGAAATGCGACAAGGTGAGGCGGATCCTGGGGCGGAACCTGGCCCGCGAGCATCCGGCCGAAGCCGACATCGTCATCAGCGTCCCCGACTCCTCCAATACGGCCGCGCTCGGCTACGCCCGGGAATCGGGGATCCCGTTCGAACTCGGGCTTATCCGCAACCACTACGTGGGGCGGACCTTCATCCAGCCGGGGCAGGAGCGGAGGGACCACGACGTGCGGGTGAAGTTCAATCCCGTGACCGGGGTGCTCGGCGACCGGCGGGTCGTCGTGGTGGACGACTCGATCGTACGGGGGACCACCAGCCGCAAGCTGCTGCACCTGATCAGGGCGGCCGGTGCGCGCGAGGTGCACATGCGCGTCACCTGCCCCCCGGTGGCCTGGCCCTGCTTCTACGGCGTCGATATCCCGACCCGTCGCGAGCTGATCGCGGCGCGCCTGAGCGTGGAGGAGATCCGCGACCATATCGGCGCCGACTCCCTCGGCTACCTGAGCCTGGAAGGCATGCTCGCCGCGGTCGGGCGTGACGGCCCCATGTGCCACGCCTGTTTCAGCGGCCGCTATCCGGTCGAGCCGGAGGAGGAACTCGGGAAGGACGCTCTTGAAAGGGACGACGACCGGACTCCCTGAGGCCTGTGACGTCCTCGTCGTCGGTGCCGGTCCGGCCGGATCGTGTGCCGCCTGGGCGGCGGCCCGCGCCGGCGCCGACACCTGCCTGATCGAGGAAGACGAGCGGATCGGAACACCGGTCCGCTGTGCCGAAGGGATCAGCGCCCGGGCCTACCGGGCTTTCCTCGGCGATCCCGATCCCGCTCTGGTGTGCACCCGTATCCGGAGGGTCCGTATCGCTGGCCCCTCCGGCCGGGGAGTGATCTTCGATCGGGGTAACGTCGGAGGCTACATCCTCGACCGGACACGGTTCGATGCGGCCCTGGCCGGGCGGGCGGCCGACGCCGGAGCCCGGGTGCTGACCGCGACGCGGGCGGTCGGCCTGACCTGGTCCGGCGGACGGTGGCGGGTGCAAGTGCAGAGGCGGGGGAGCGGGGACACCGGCCTCATCGCGGCCCGGGTGGTGGTGGCCGCCGACGGGATCGCCTCGCGGATCGGCCGCCGGGCCGGTCTGGACACCCGGGTTTCACCGGAACAGATGCAGTCGTGCTGCCAGTACCGTCTGGGCGACCTCGAGCTGGATCCCGGCACCATCGAGCTGGCCTTCGGGGCCGCGAGGGCGCCGCGGGGGCACGCGGGGTCCTTCCCGTCGGGCGGGGGGCAAGCCACCGTGGGCCTCGGGATGGTCGGCCGGGCGGTCCCGGGAGGGGGGCGGGCGAAGGAGTATCTCGACCGGTGGGTACGGGCCCGCTTCCCCGAGGCAACGATCCTTGCCGTGACCGGAGGAGGCCTCGTCATCGCTCCCCCTTCCGGCCGGATCAGCAGCCACGGTCTCCTGCTGGCCGGGGATGCGGCCCGTCAGATCAATCCCCTGACCGGAGCGGGAATCTCGACCGGTATGCGGGGTGGCTGGCTGGCCGGGACGGTAGCCGCCAGGGCCTGCGCCTCCGGTGATACCGGAGCCCGGGCCCTGCACGCCTACGACCGGCGGTGGCGGGGGATGCTGGGACGGCTGCACGACGACCACCGGCGGCTGGCCGAGGCCGTCTACGCCATCCCCGATGAACGGCTCGATGACCTCATCGAGGAGGTGCTCGCCCGTCCGGAGGGACGGCGAAGCCTCGCCGCCCTTGTCCGGGTCACCCTCCGCCGCCGGCCGGCCCTGATGCTGCGGGTCGTCCCGTACTTCCGCCACTGGCGGGCCGGCCACCGCCAGAGCGGGTACCCGGCCTCACTGCCGTAAGCCCGGTTCCATACAGCCTTGTCACCAGCTATGTAGAAAGATGATCGTGCCCTCTCGCGGGTAAAGGGTTCCGAACGTCGGCCCCTTCTGTTATACTCACTTTCCCCCGCTGGACCTCCCCCCCTTAACACAGACTCCCCGAGGCGGATCGCGATGCGATACCGACGATCAGGTCGTCTCCTTCCAGCGGAAGAAGCCGGCGGCGCCGGCCAGGCCGATGAAGGTGACGTAGATGAGATGCAGGGGCAGCCCGGTGAGGTAGTCGATGAGGAGGTGCTGCAATCCCAGCCGACGGCCCGCCGAGAGCAGGGCGAGTTCGCCGATCCCCTTCACCGCCAGCGCCCCGGCCGCCCAGAACCAGAGTGGCGCGGCCCCCGCCGCAGCGGCGGCGATCAGGGCGATGAGTCCGGCGTTGAGGAGCCAGACCAGAAAGCTCATCAGGAAGGGGCGCCGGGGATAGCGGGTTCCCTTCGAGGCCCAGCGGGCCCGCTGATGATAGAACCCGCGCAGGGTCACCGGAGGTGCGGTCTCGACCACGGCGGCGGGATCGAGGACGTAGCCGGTCCGGGCCCCGGCGGCGTGGGCCGCGAAGAGCAGGAAGACGTCGTCCCCCGAGGGGATGGCGGCGTGCGCTCCGTGGCCGCCGCAGCGTTCATAGAGATCGCGCCGGAAGGCCATGTTCTGGGCCGAGATGACCAGTGGGATCCCGGCCGCCAGGGAACCGGCGGCGGCCAGCGAGAGGGCCACGAACTCCAGCCGCAGGAGCCGGCGCGGCCACGGCCAGGCGTCGGCCCCGATGTAATCGACCGGCCCGCCGACCAGATCGGGACCGCCGGGGAGGTTGAACGGAGCGGTCATCCGGTCGAGCCACTGCTCCCCGACCCGGCAGTCGGCGTCGGTGGTGAGGATGAGCTCGCCCCCCGCGGCGGCGATGCCCTGATGCACCGCCCATTTCTTGGGCGTCCACCCCGGCGGAACGGTCTCAATCCGCACTCCCCGAACGATGCCGTCCGAGGCGCGGGCGGCCGCTGCGACGACCTCGCCCGTACCGTCGGTGGAGCGGTCATCGGCCACGATGATCTCGAATCGCCCGCGGGGCCGGTCGGCGGCGAGCAGACGATCGAGGGTGGGACCGAGCGCGGCCGCTTCGTTCCGGGCGGCGATCACGACGCTCACCCCCGGGGGAACCCGCGGATCGGAGGAAAGGGAGGGGGCGGGGAAAGGAGTGAGAGCGGGAAGGGCCTGACTCCGGCGGGCGGCCCGGGCGAAGCGCAGCAGGAGCAGCCCCCAGACGAGAGCGAGCAGGGCCGTTACGAGGCCCGGGAGGTTGATGATGGCGGTTGACATCATGGCTGGTGAGGATAGACCGGGCGCGGCCCGCTCTCCAGCCCAAAGGATGGGTTCCCCCCGCCTCGCAGACCGGGCGGTGCGGCCATGATGGCCGTCACCAGCACCGCCAGCGTCATGGGCATCGACGGACACATCGTCCGGGTCGAGGTGGACATCACCCAGGGCCTGCCGGCCTTCATCATGGTCGGCCTGGCCGAAGGAGCGGTCCGGGAGAGCCGGGTGCGGGTGTCCTCGGCGATCCGTAACGCCGGCTACGTCCTGCCGCTGCGCAAGATCACCGCCAATCTGGCTCCGGCCGACCGGCGCAAGGAGGGGAGCGGTTTCGACCTGCCCCTGGCGATGGCCATCCTCGGCGCTCTCGGGCACATCTCGCAGGAGCGTTTCGACCGCTGGGCTCTGGCCGGCGAGCTGAGCCTCGACGGTGATATCAGACCGATCCCGGGGACTTTCCCGATGACTCTGGCCTGCCGGGAAGCGGGTCTCGAGGGGATCATCGTGGCCGCTGAGAACGCCCGGGAGGCCTCGCTGGTGCGGGGGATCGAGGTCCGCTCGGCCCGCCACCTCCGGCAGGCGGCCGAGTTCATGAACGCCACCGGCGACCTGCCGGAAGCCGTTCCCCCGGAGGAGAGCGGGCCCGCCGCCGTCTTCGAGGATCTGTGCGATGTGGCCGGCCAGCAGTCCGCCCGGCGCGCGCTCGAGATCGCCGCCGCCGGCGGGCACAGCTTCCTGCTGATCGGACCGCCGGGGGCCGGCAAGAGCATGCTCGCGCGGCGGCTGCCGTCGATCCTGCCGCCGCTTTCGCGCGAACAGGCGCTCGAGACCACCAAGATATGGAGCGTCGCGGGACTGCTCGATCCCCTCTCGCCGCTGATCACCCGGGCTCCGTTCCGGGCGCCGCATCACACCATCACCGCGGCCGCGCTGGCCGGGGGAGGCGGGGTCCCGCGCCCCGGTGAGATCAGCCTGGCCCACCACGGCGTCCTCTTCCTCGATGAACTGCCCGAGTTCTCCCCCCGGGTCCTCGAGGTGCTCCGGCAGCCCCTGGAGGAAGGCCGGGTCCTCATCGTGCGCAGTACGCACGCCTTCACCTTTCCGTCCCGCTTCCTGCTGGCGGCGGCCATGAATCCCTGTCCCTGCGGCTTCCGCGGTCACCCCGACCGGACCTGTTCCTGCACTCAGCTGCAGGTGTCGCGCTACCGGAGCCGGCTTACCGGCCCCTTCCTCGACCGCATCGATCTGCACGTCGAGGTGCCGCCGGTAAAGGTGGAAGCTCTGGAGCGCGGGGTGGGGGAGCCTTCGGTCAGGGTGGCGGACCGGGTCAAAGCGGCCCGGATCCGAACCCGCGAACGGCTCCTCCAGCTCACTCGACAGAGGGATGACGGTTCCGGTCCGGCGCCCGACGGCGGGCTCATCAACGCCACCCTCACGCCCGCCCAGCTCCGGACATTGCCCCGACCCGATCCCGAGGCCCGGCAGATCCTGACCCGGGCGGTGCGGACCTACAGTCTGTCGGCCCGGACCTACCACCGCCTGCTCAAGGTCGCCTGGACGATCGCCGATCTGGAGGGGAGGAGCCGGGTAGGCGCCCGCGAGGTCAGCGAGGCCCTGCAGTACCGCGTCGGGGAGCGCGAGCGGCGCTCACTGCACCATGCGACGGCCTGAAGCGGGTGCGTCCCCGTACCTCCGAGCGATGCTTTCCCCTGCGCCGGGATCGGGGCACGGGATATATTGAGATCATATGCTGCGGTCACTGTTCGTCAGGAATATAGCCGTTATCGAGGAGGCCGGGATCGAGCTCGATCCCGGACTGACGATCCTCACCGGCGAGACCGGGGCGGGGAAATCTGTTCTGGTCGGCGCCCTGCAGCTCCTGCTGGGAGAGCGGGCGAGCAGCGATCTGGTACGCACCGGACGGGACCGGGCCCGGGTCGAAGCCCGTTTCGAGCTGCCCGCCGGGCACGCCGTCCTGCAGCGCCTTGGCGAGCTCGGGATCGAGAGCGATGACGGGAACATCATCATCAGGCGGGAGGTGGGCGCCGACGGCCGGAGCCGGGCCTTCATCAACGACCGCTCCGTCACCGTCGGAGCCCTGCGCGAGATCGGCGACGAACTGGTCGACCTGCACGGGCAGCACGAGCACCAGTCCCTGCTCCGGGCCGCCCAACACGTGCTGCTCCTGGACGCCTGGGCCGGACTCGATCCGCTCCGCCTCCACTACGCCCGGCTGCTGGCCCGGTACCGCGACACCGACCGGACGGTGCGGGAGATCCGGGAGGCTGAGCGTGCGCTCGCCGAGACGCGGGAACTCCACACCTTCCAGCTGGCCGAGATCGACGTCCTCGACCCCCGGACCGGCGAGGTCGACGAACTCGAGCAGGAGGTGAAGATCCTCGAGAATGCGGAACGCATCGCGGCCGAGCTGCACAGCCTGATCGCGCTGCTCTCCGAAGACGACACCCCGCTTCTTGACAGCGTCCTCGCCCAGAGCCGCCGGCTGGCCGGTCTGGCCGCCCTCGATCCACGGCTCGAGGAACCGCGGGCGCTGATCGAGGAAGCCCGCCTCGCGCTTGAGGAAGCGGTCCACAGCGCCCGACACTACCTCGACGGTTTCGATTTCGATCAGGAGCGGTGCGACCGGGCGCGGGAACGCCTCTCCGCTCTCATCGGACTGGTCCGAAAGTACGGCGGGAACGAAGCCGCCCTGCTCCAGAAACGCGAGGATCTCCGCAACCGGCTGCGCCGGGGCCGTACGGTACGCGCCGATCTCGCCGCCCGCGAAGAGGAACTGCGGGCCGTGCGGACGGAACTATCGGAGACGGCGGTGGGACTGAGCCGACGGCGCGGGGAGGCCTGCCCGCAGCTCGAAACGGCGATCGAGGCCGAACTCGCGACCCTGGCCATGCCCGGAGCGCGCTTCCGGATCAGTTCCGAACAGCGCCGGACGGACGACGGCCTGGTGGACACCGGCGAGGGCGGATGCTGCGAGGCTGGTCCGCACGGGATCGACCGGGTGGAGTTCCTGCTCGCCACCGATCCCGCGGCGCCGCTGCTCCCCCTGCAGAAGGTTGCGTCGGGTGGGGAGGTAAGCCGTATAATGCTGGCCCTGAAGAGCGTCTTCGGAGCCGCTTCCCATGTTCCCACCCTGGTGTTCGACGAGATCGACAACGGCATCGGCGGTCGGACCGCAGATCGGGTGGGGGAGAAGCTCGAAGCCCTGTCAGGGGCGCATCAGGTACTGGCCGTTACGCACCTGCCGCAGATCGCCCGACGGGGCCGCCGGCATCTCCTGGTGGAGAAGAGCCTCGCGGACGATGGCGCCCGGGTCGGCATAAGGACGATCACGGGACCCGAGCGCACCGAAGTGCTGGCCGTCCTGATGAGCGGGGGAGCGGGAGGCGACGACGGTCTCGATCATGCCCGGCGGCTCCTGGAGGAACGAGAAGGCGAGGATCGATCCGGATGAAGAAGATCTTCGGCGACACCCGCGCCATGCTCCGCGATTCCGCCCGCCGCCGCCGGCGGCGGCGGGAGCTCATGGAGACCGAACGGATCTTCACCCTGGCCAACATCCTCTCGGTCTCCCGGCTGATCCTGCTGCCCTTCGTGATCATCCTGCTCCTCAACGACACGCACCGCAGCGACCTCGCCGCGCTGGTGCTGCTGGTCGTGGCCGCCCTGACCGATTTCCTCGACGGGATCGTCGCCCGGCGGCGCCACGAGATCAGCCAGCTGGGTAAGATCATCGATCCCGTAGCTGACAAGATCTTCGGCGGCGCTCTCGGTGTGGTCCTGGTTCTCCTGCGCGATCTGCCGGTCTGGTTCGTCCTCCTCTACCTCAGCCGCGACCTGCTGATCCTCACCATCTCCTACGTCCTTTTCCTGAACCGAGATCTGGTGATGACCAGCAATCTGCTGGGCAAGACCACCACCGCCGTGCTGCTGCTCATCCTGGTGGTGTACACGGTCCGCCTGACCGCGATCGGGCTGCCGCTCGTCTACCTCGGCACCGCCCTGATCATCGCCAGCGGGCTCGTCTACGCCCGGGCCTTCCGTGGAGTCATGCAGCAGTTACGCCTGGAGCGGGGGGCCGGGGAAGTGGCGGCCGGGGCCGCGGAGGACGCCGTCGGGTCGCACTCATGAGCACCCGCCTCACCGGACGACTCGCCTCCGTGCCGCGCCGGATCGGCGTCTACTTCCTAAAGGATGCTAGGGGCCGGATCATCTACATCGGCAAGGCGGTGGACCTGCGCACCCGCCTCCGCAGCCATCTCACCGGCACCTCGGCCTCGCCCCGGGCGGGCCTCATCGCCGACCGGGTCCGCGGCTTCGACTACATCCCCTGCACCACCGAAGCCGAAGCCCTCATCCTTGAGCAGACCCTCATCAAGGAGCATCGGCCGCGCTTCAACGTCGACCTGAAGGACGACAAACGCTATCCCTACCTCAAGCTGACCGCCGAATCCTTCCCGCGGGTCTTCAAGACCCGGGAGGTCGCCGACGACGGGGCCGACTATTTCGGCCCCTACACCAGCGCGGCAGCCATGGAGAGCATGCTCGATTCCCTGCTCGCGATCTTCCCGCTGCGGACCTGCCCGCACGAGATCCCCTTCACCGATCCGGCGGCCCGGGAGTGCCTCGAGTACCACCTCGGGCGGTGCGTCGCGCCGTGCACCCGAAGGGTGAGCCGGGAGGAGTACCTCGCCCTGGCGGCCGAGGTCCGCCTCTTCCTGCAGGGTCATACCGGCACTCTGATGGAGCAGCTCTCAGCCGCCATGGAAGCGGCGGCGGCCGGGCGGCGGTACGAGTACGCCGCCCGCCTGCGCGACCGGATCGCCGCCATCCGGCGGGCCACCCAGCGGCAGCGGGTCGTCTCGGAGAAACGGGTGGACTTCGACGTCGTCACCCGGGCCGTCTCCGGTTCCACGGGAGTCGGTGTCATCGCGCAGGTCCGCGACGGCTCCCTGGTGGGGCGCGACATCTACTCGTTTTCCCTGCCGGGGGAGGCGACGGGGCGGGTCGAAGTGGAAGACGAGGAGATCCTGACCGGGCTGCTGCTGCGCCACTATCTGCAGGCGGGCCATCTCCCCCCCCTCATCTATCTACCCGTCACCCTGAGCGGGCGGACGGTGGTGGCCGAGGCGCTGAGCCGCCGGCGGGGCGGCCGGGTTTCGCTGCGGCTGGCCCGGCAGGGAGCGGCCGCGGCGGTCCGGGAGCTCGCCGATACCGATGCCCGCTACCGCCTGCGCGATCTGCTCACCCGGCTGAAGACACGGGACGATTTCGTGCCGGCCGCGGTGACGCTGCTCCAGACCGGGCTCACCCTGCCGCGGCCGCCGGTTCTGATCGAGGCCGTCGACGTCAGCCATGTGCAGGGCAGCGATCCGGTGGCGGCGGTGGTCTGCTTCCGCAACGGCGAGCCGCTCAAGAGCCGGTACCGCCGCTTCCGGCTGCGCTCGGCCCGGGGTGGGGACGATCCGGGGGGGATAGCCGAGGCGGTCGGACGCCACTACCGGCGGCCTGAGGGGGAGGAGAAGGGGGCGGACCGACTCCCCGATCTGCTGCTCGTCGACGGCGGTCCCGCCCAGCTCGCAGCGGCTGTCGAGGCCCTCGACGCCCTCGGGATCGATCGCCGGGAGCTACCCGTGATCGGGCTGGCCAAACGGCTCGAGGAGATCTGGCTCCCCGGGCTCGCGGGTCCGCAGTCGCTGCCCCGGACCTCCCCGGCCCTGCGCCTGCTGCAGCGGATCCGCGACGAGGTGCACCGCTTTGCCGTGACCTACCACCGGAACAGACGCGACCGGCGGATCCGGGCGACCCTGCTCACCGAGGTGCCGGGGATCGGGGAGAGCAGGGCCCGCGCCCTGCTGGTCGCCTTCGGGAGCGTCCGGCGCCTGCTGCAGTCCGACCCCGAAGCGATCGCCGCGGTGGACGGGATCGGCCCGGTGCTGGCGGAACGGATCATCGACGCCATGGGCGGAAGGCCGCAGCCATGAGCGGCCCGGAACGGGAAGGGCTCGACCAGTTCATCGACCACCTAACGGTCGAGCGCGACCTGTCCCCGCATACCACCGGTGCCTACCGGCATGATCTCGACCGCTTCCTCGATTTCCTGGATGAGCGCAACAAGGCCCTGGAGACGGCCACGGCGGAGGATATCGAGGAGCACATCCGCCGGCTCCGCCGGCGCGGCCTGGTACCCCGCAGCATCGTACGCGCCGTCTCGGCGATCCGCGGCTTCTACCGTTTCCTGCAGGTCGAGGGGGCCTGTTCGCACGATCCCACTTCCGGGGTGCAGCGTCCGAAGCTGTGGAAGACGCTCCCGGTGGTGCTCGACATCTTCGAAATCGAAGATCTGCTGCGCCAACCCGACCTCTCGTCCGACCTGGGACTGCGCGACCGGGCCATGCTGGAACTGGCCTATGCGGCCGGCCTGCGGGTTTCGGAACTGCTCGCGATCACGCTCCCCGATCTGGACCGGCGCGAAGGGCTCCTGCGGATCCTCGGCAAGGGCCGCCGGGAACGCCTGGTGCCGGTGGGGCGGGTGGCCCTGGATTACATCGGCCGCTACCTCGACGGTCCCCGCGGGCGCCTGCGCCGGGCCGGCACACCGGCCGACCTGCTCTTCCTCAACGCCCGGGGGGGACCGCTCACCCGCATGGGGTTCTGGAAGATCCTGAAGAAGTACGTCGAGAAGGCGGGGATACGCAAAGAGTGCACCCCCCATACCCTGCGGCACAGCTTCGCCACCCATCTGCTCGAAGGCGGGGCCGACCTTCGGGCGGTCCAGGAGATGCTGGGGCACGCCGACATCTCCACCACCCAGATCTACACCCGGGTCGACCGGTCGTACCTCAAGGACATCCACCGCACCTTCCACCCGCGAGGATGAGGACATGATCACTGAGAGCGGCCTCACCGCGCACCCCGCTCCGGGGGACGATATCGGCACCCTCCTCTTTGCCGGTCTCAACGCCCCGGCCCGTCGCAGTGCCGAAGCCGTGATGCGCTGCTCGGTCGAGACGGGCGTGCCGGCCTGGGTGGTGGGGGGGCCGGTACGAGACATCCTGCTCGGCCGTGCGGCGGTCGACCTGGATATCGTCATCGAAGGGGACGGCCCGGCCTTCGCCCGCGAGCTGGCCCGGAGGGAGGGGGGGGAAGCGAAGGAGTACGCCCGCTTCTGGACCGCCCTGGTGATCCTGCCGGGGGGGGGCAACGTCGATGTCACGACCGCCCGGCAGGAGAGCTACCCAGCTCCGGGGGATCTACCCGAGGTGGCGGTCGGGGATATCGTCGCCGACATGTACCGGCGCGATTTCACCGTCAACGCCATGGCGGTCCGGCTCGGACCCGACCGGGCGGGGGAGTTCCTCGATCCCGCCGGCGGCGTGACCGACCTGGCCGCCGGCATCATCCGCGCTCTGCACGACGGAAGTTTCCGGGACGATCCGACCAGGATCCTGCGGGCGATCCGCTTCGAGGCCCGTTACGGCTTCCGCCTCGAGGACCGGACCAGGGAGCTGCTGGCCGGAGCGGTCGCTGAGGGGTGCCTGGACACGGTCAGCCGCCAGCGGCTGCGGACCGAGATCGTAGCCATCCTCACTGAACGGGAACCGGCCCGCTCGATCGCGCAGCTGCATGAGGCGGGGGTGTGGAAGGCGCTCTTCGGCCCGACCTGGCACTATCCGGAGGAGAGGATCGTGGCGGCCTTCGGGCGGGTCGACGAGGCCGCGGTGTGGTATGCCGGACTCGACCCGGAGGAGGGGGCGGGGATGATCGAGCCGTGGATCGTGCTCTGGCTGCTGCTCATGACCGGGACCGATCCGGGCGAGGCGCAGATGCGGGCGGTCGAGTTCCACCTCGGCCGGCAAGCCCAGCGCTGCACCCTCGAGGCGGGTCTGCGCGGCGAGGCGGCGCGCACCGCTCTGACCGATCCCGAGGCCGGCGACAGCAGACTCTTCCGGGCTCTGACCGGACTGGAATCCGAGACGGTCCTCGCCCTGGTCCTGCA
>CAYSYY010000023.1:0-1405 GCA_964435265.1 uncultured Gemmatimonadota bacterium | reverse complement strand
GCTCGGGGCCGAACCGGCGGTGCGGGAGCGGGTAGGGCGCTTCGTACGGGAACTGCGGGGAATCGATCCGCTCATCACCGGTGACGATATCGTGACCCTCGGAGCCCGGGAGGGACCGCAGGTGGGCGAGGTCCTCCGGCGGCTGCTGGCGGCCCGGCTGGAGGGCGAAATATTCACCCGGGAGGGAGCATTGGCGCTGGCTAGACGTATATTGGATGAGCTGGCGAAGGCGGACCGATGATCCCGGGAAGGGATGTCCCTGTTCCATGCCACCACTGCTGTTAAAACTGCTCGTCCTGCTGCCGCCGATCCTGCTGGCCCTGACCGTGCATGAATGGGCCCACGCCTGGTCGGCCGACCGGCTCGGCGACCCGACCGCCCGGCTGCAGGGACGGCTGACCCTGAATCCGCTGGCCCACCTCGATCCGATCGGCACGGTGGTGCTGGCCGTCACCCTGCTGCAGGGTTTCGCCTTCGGCTGGGCGAAACCGGTACCGGTGGACACCCGCCGCCTGGCCCACCCTCGCCGCGATCTCTTCTGGATCGCCGGGGCGGGTCCCGCCTCCAACCTCCTTCAGGCCCTCATCTTCGGCACCGTGATACGCCTGGGCGGCCATGAACGGTTTCTGACGGCTTATGCGAACTGGAGTCAGGGGTACGGTCTGAACACAATGGGGGAGATCCTGATGGTGATGGTTTTCCTGGCCTTTATAGTCAATATCTTCCTGGCCTGGTTCAACCTCATCCCTCTGCCGCCCCTGGACGGTTCGAAGATCCTCCTGCGGTTCCTCACCCCCCGGGCCACCGCCGCCTACCTGCAGGTCGGCCGGTACGGGGTGCTGATCCTCTTCGGGATGCTGCTGCTGCCTGGTTTCCGCGACCTTTTCTGGATGATCCTCGGTCCGCCTGTCACATTGACCGGCTACATTTTTGGGGGTGTTCCTCTCATGTGAGCCCCGCTACAATGTTATGTCTGTACGTCAACACGACAGGCGGGATGAAACGGCTGTGGTACGACTGAGAGAAGACCACCGGTTCCATTTCGGCCGGGACGAGAACCAGGACGCCGTCGAGGACGCACCGGAAACCCGTCACGTCCGTCTGCGGCGGGCGTCGTCGATCCGGGGGCGACGCCTCGGGCTGCGCTCTGTTTCATGGCTTTTCTTTCTCTTCGTGATCGTCCTCATGGCCATCATCCTGCTGCGATAGCCGGGCGGAGGAGGGATCGGGCATGGCGATCAAGCTCGGACAGATGCTCCTGAAATCAGGCGCCATCAGCCAGGATCAGCTCGAGAACGCACTCCAGAACCAGAAGACCCAGGGGGGTACTCTGGGGGCCAACCTGGTCAAGATGGGCATCCTCACCGAGCAGCAGATCCTGGAATACCTGGGCAAGCAGCTCAAC
>CAYSYY010000022.1:0-16896 GCA_964435265.1 uncultured Gemmatimonadota bacterium | reverse complement strand
TGGTGGATCCGCCAGGCCATCCTGCAGGCCCTGGCGGAGCAGTCGCGTATCGTCCGCCTGCCCCTGAACCGGGTCGGAGCACTGCACAAGATCGGCAAGGTCTCCAGCGATCTGGAACAGAACTTCGGCCGCGAGCCCTCGGCCGAAGAGATCGCCGAACAGCTCGACATGAGCTCGAGCGAGGTGACCGACACGCTGAAGATCTCGAGCCGTCACCTGAGCCTCGACGCCCCCTTCCAGGAAGGCGAGGACAACCGCCTGCTCGACGTGCTCGAGGACGAAGTGCAGGCTCCCCCCGACGAAGAACTCTTCGACGAAGCCCTGCAGAAGGAAGTCGTGAAGGCCCTCTCCACCCTGACCGACCGTGAAGCCGAGGTGATCCGCCTCTACTTCGGGATCGGACGCGAGAAGCCGATGACGCTCGAGCAGATCGGGACCAAGTTCGGTCTGACCCGCGAACGGGTGCGGCAGATCAAGGAGAAGGCCATCCGGCGGCTGCGGCATTCGAGCCGGGCGCGGGCGCTGGCCCCGTACGCTCAGTAGGCGAAGCGCATTTTCCCTCATCTCAGCGGGAGTGATCGGCCGTATGGTACAGGTACGGCGTCACGGAAGTGACGCTTGACCTTGCCCGGCGGGCGTTCTATCCTCCCCGGGCGAAACGTGCACGGGGGTGGCGTGTGTGCGTCGAGCACAGATCGAACCCCGTCGAGGAGATGATGGAACACAGCGGCTTTTCACTTCTCATCGTACCCCGGGGGAATGAGGGCCGGGGGGTCCGGGAGTTCAAGCTCTCGGCTTCCTCCATCCTCCTGACGGCTTCGGCCGTTCTGGTCGCGGCCGTCCTCTTCGTCGCCATGGCGACCACCTACGGCTCGAGCCTGGTGGACCGGGTCGAGTACGCCCGCCTGCAGCGCGAGAACCAGATCCTGCGCACTCAGCTCGACGAGATGGACCGGACGGTCACGACCCTTTCGGACCAGATGAGGATCATCTCCCAGCGCGACGACGCCATGCGGATGATGGCCGAGATGGAACCGCTCGCCGACGACATCCGCCGGGCGGGGGTCGGCGGCCGGATGGACTTCGACAGCCGGGTGCTGCTGCTCTCGAGCGGAACCGGGGGCCGGGTCAAGGACGTACAGACCCGCCTGAACCAGCTCCACCGGGAAGCCCAGCTCGAACTGGAATCGCTGCTGGAGATCGGCACCCGGCTCGAAGAATCCGAAGCCTTCCTGCGCGGCTACCCCAGCATCATCCCGATCGACAACACCCGCTACCGCACCAGGATGAATTCGGCCTTCGGGTGGCGGGACGACCCACTCTACGGTACCCGCAAATTCCACTGGGGCCACGACTGGGCGGCGGCCAAAGGCACCCCGGTCCGGGCCACCGCCGACGGCCGGATCAAAGTGGCCAAGAGCGAGGCCAGCGGCCCCAGCCGGTACGGATTCGGTAACTACATCGAGATCGACCACGGGAACGGCTACACGACCTTCTACGGCCATCTCGATCACCTGCACGCCCGGGCGCGGGCCGGCGCCGCGGTCAAACGGGGGGATGTGATCGGCTTCGTCGGCAACACCGGGCGCTCAACGGGATATCACCTCCATTACCAGATCGAGTTCAACGGCAAGGAGATGAATCCCTGGTACTACTACTACGACGAACGCCTTGCTGACGTATTCGGGCGTTAGTTCCTGAAACCGGAGCCGGAATGACCGGCCCGCCTGACGCTGCCCCGCTGATGGGAACGACCGGCGGGGTTTTTTCGTTCCTTCTTCCGGTGTCCGGAGCCACTTTACCGGCATGAGCGCTGTACCGACAGAGGGCGGGGCCGATCTCTTCGGGCCGGCGCCGGAGCCCGGACCGGCGGAGCGGCTGTCTGCCCCGCTGGCCGACCGCCTGCGGCCGCGCTCGCTCGAGGAGTTCGTGGGGCAGGAACATCTGCTCGGCCGCGGCCGGCCGCTGCGGCGTCTCATCGAAAGCGGGCAGATTCCCAGCATGATCCTCTGGGGGCCGCCGGGGACGGGGAAGACCACACTGGGCCGGCTGCTGGCCGATCACACCGGAGCCGCTTTCGAGAGTTTCTCGGCGGTCCTGGCGGGAGTGAAGGAGGTGCGTGAGATCGTCGCACGGGCCCGGCTGCGGCGGTGGGTCGAAGGGGGTCCGACCCTGCTCTTCGTGGACGAGATCCACCGCTTCAACTAGGCCCAGCAGGACGCCTTCCTGCCGCATGTGGAGGAAGGCCTGATCGTGCTGATCGGCTCCACCACCGAGAACCCCTCCTTCGAAGTGAACGCCCCCCTGCTCTCGCGCGCGACCGTCTTCGTCTTCCACCCCCTCTCCGACGAGGAGCTGGGGATCATCCTGGAGCGGGCGCTGACCGATCCGGAGCGGGGCGTGCGCGGGGCCGACGGCGGGGTTCTGACCATGGAAGAGGCGGCACGCCGGCTCGTGATCGGTCTGGCCGACGGGGATGCCCGGGTCCTGCTGGGGATCGTCGAGATGGCGGCTGCGGCCGCCGCCGGTGAGGTTGAGGCCGCGCTCGTCGGCGATCTGATACAGAAGAAGACCCTGCGGCACGACCGGGCGGGGGAATCGCACTACAACCTGATCTCGGTCCTGCACAAGGCGGTCCGGGGCAGCGACGTCGACGCCGCCCTCTACTGGCTGGGGCGCATCCTGGAGGGGGGTGAGGATCCGCTCTTCGTCGCCCGACGGATCATCCGGATGGCTGCCGAAGACATCGGACTGGCCGATCCGCGGGCCCTCACCATCGCCCTGGCGGCGCGCGACACCTACCACGTCCTGGGGTCCCCCGAGGGTGAGATAGCGCTCTTTGAAGCCGTCGCCTACCTGGCGCTGGCCCCCAAGAGCAACGCTCTCTACCGGGCCGAGAGCCGGGCGCGCCGAGCCGCCCGCGAGCATCCGTCCCATCCCGTTCCCCTGCACCTGCGGAACGCCCCGACCGGTCTCATGAAACAGATCGGCTTCGGCGAGGGGTACCTCTACGACCACGATTTCCCCGACGCCCTGGCCCCGCAGACCTATCTGCCGGAGGAGCTGGCCGGGCTCGTGCTCTACGAACCGGGCGACCGGGGGCTGGAGGCCCGGCTGGGCGAGCGGCTGGCCTGGCTGCGCCGGCACCGGGCGGAGCTGTTGAAGGGATCCGCATCTGCCGGAGCCAGGCGCGACCGGATGCAGATCCCGCCGCAGATGCCGCCGCCGGCGCCCGGATCTCCGCCGCCGGCGCCGCAGGCAGAAAAGCCGGCGCGGGCTCAGGAGCCTGAGAACACCGGAGGAGAGGAAACACCGTGAACCCGGGCTGGACCTTCCCGCATATCAACCCGGTCATCCTGGATCTGCCCGGCCCGTTCGCCCTGCGCTGGTACGGGCTGATGTACCTGGTCGGGTTCGGGATCGGGTACTTCATCCTGCAGACCCTGGCCAGGCGCGGACGCCTGCCGCTCCGGTCCGAGCAGGTCGGGGAGCTGGTGGGTCTGGCGGCGCTCGGCGTGATCGTGGGCGGGCGGCTCGGGTACATGCTCTTCTACAATCCCTCCGGCCTGCTGCGCCCGCTGGAGATCATCAAGCTCTGGGAAGGGGGGCTCTCCTTCCATGGCGGGCTGATCGGCGTCGTCCTCGCTTTCTGGTGGTTCTGCCGTCGCGAGAAGATCGGCTTCCTCGCCATCGCCGACGGGCTCGTTCTGGCCGCGCCTCCGGGGATCGCGGCGGTCCGTCTGGCCAACTTCATCAACGCCGAACTCTACGGGCGCATCGCCGGCGAGGGCGTGCCCTGGGCCATGCGCTTCCCCTCCGATCCGGTGGCCCTGCGCCTGCTCGGTATCCCCCCCGGCACCCCCGATGAGATCTACCGGGCGGTGCGGGCGGCCCGCGGCGCCGGCCTGTGGGAGCAGGTCGAATCGCAGATCCCGCTGCGTCACCCCTCCCAGCTCTATGAGGCGGCCTGCGAGGGGGTGCTGCTCTTCCTGCTGCTCTGGGCTGTCGTCTGGCTGGCCCGGCGATACGGGTGGAAACCGCGTCCCGGCCTGCTCGGCGGGCTCTTCCTGATCGGCTACGGCCTGGGGCGAAGTATCGTCGAGAACTACCGCCAGCCCGATCCGCAGTTCACCGGACCGGGCGATCCGCTGGGGACCGTCCTCGGTTCCCTCACCATGGGGCAGGTCCTGAGTCTGGCGCTGCTGGCCGCCGGACTCTTCGTACTCGTGCAGGTCGTCCGCGGCAAGGGACCGCCGGGGATCGCCTGGCCCGTCCGCCCGCCCGGAGGGATGGAAGATCCGCAGGGTTCGGGAGAAGGTGAGAAGGCGGGCCGGGGAACCGGGAGGGGAGCAGACCGGTGAGCGACCTCCTGCTGCTGATAGGGGGCGGGATCTTCGCTCTGCTCCTGCTCGGATTCCTGCTCAGCCGCCGCTTCACCGCGCCGCGCAACGGCGCCGCCGCCGCCGGCGATGACGGTGAGGACGAGGTCGAGAGCCTGCTCTGATCTGAAGAGAATGGTGGGCGCAGGGAGCCATGACCGGGAACGGAACGGAAGCGGCACCGCGGCGGAGGCTGCTGAGGATCCTCGGGGTGCTCACCGCCCTCATGATCCTGGTGCTGGCCGCCGCCGTCGTCGGCATCGTCTCTTTCCGCACCCTCCAGCGTCATGAGGGCGAGGTGCTGGCGGCCTGGGATGAGGTCCGCCGGGTCCAGGACGAGCAGCGGACCCTCGCGGCCCGACTGGCCGCGGAACCCGATCCCGGTCCGGCCGCCGCGGCGGCCTTCGATCGCTGGCGCGAACGCCAGCGCGCCCTGGATACCGCGCCCGATTTTCCGACCGAGGTCCGGGCCGCGGCCGGTATCGACGCCGCACTCGCCGACCTGGTCGCGGTCCTGGAGGGAGCCGGCCTGGCTGCGCCCGGCGCCGATCGGGTGCGGGCGGACCTCATCCGGAGCCTGCAGGACGTGAACCGGAGAGCGGCGGCGGCGCGGCGGATCTATAACGAAGCGGTCGGACGGTACGAGCGGAACCGCGCCCGGATCCCCCACCGCTGGTTCTCCGGTCTCTTCGGGTACGGACCCCTTCCCGCCTGTCTCCCCGCCGGGGAGCGGTGACCTGCAGGCGGCATTTATCGGTCCAGGTATGGATCAGAGAGTGCCGCGCGAGCCGTACATCCGGGCGTAGTAGTCCCGGTACGCCCCGCTCTTGACCTCTTCCCACCAGCGGCGGTTCTCCCGGTACCACCTCACCGTCTCGGTCAGCCCGTCGGTGAGCGCGATCTCCGGGCGCCAGCCCAGCTCGGAACGGGCCCGGGTCACGTCGAGGGCGTAGCGGCGGTCGTGCCCCGGCCGGTCGGTCACGAAGGTGATGAGATCCTCATCGGCGTCCATCAGACCGAGAAGGGTGCGCACCACGGCCAGGTTGGGTACGTCCTCACCGGTGCTCAGGTTGTAGATGCGGCCGGGCTCCCCCCGGGTCCAGGCGGCCCAGATCCCGGTGCAGTGGTCTCCTACGTGCAGCCACTCACGCTTCTGCATCCCGTCACCGTAGACGGGCAGGGGGGCGCCCTCCATGATGTTGGTGATCATGAGCGGCAGCAGCTTCTCGGGGAACTGGTAGGGCCCGTAGTTGTTCGAGGCCCGGGTGATCAGGGCGGGGGTCCCCCAGGTATGCACCGCGGCCAGCACCAGCAGGTCCCCGGCCGCCTTGCTGGCGGCGTAGGGGGAGGAGGGGCGCAGCCGGGCGTCTTCATCGAAGCGCACCCCTTCGGGGGCCGAGCCGTAGACCTCGTCGGTCGAGATCTGAAGGAACCGGGGGATCGCGAGTTCCCGGACCAGGTCCAGGAGCACCTGCACCCCGGTCGTGTTGCTGTGCAGGAAGGGAGCCGCGGATTCGAGACTGCGGTCGACGTGCGACTCGGCCGCGAAGTTGATCAGCCCCGCGGCGCCCGAGAGGATCGGGGCCATGGCGGCGGCGTCGGTGATGTCGGCGTGTTCGAAGCGGATGCGGTCATGCACGGGCTCGAGGTTGGCCAGGTTCCCGGCGTAGGTGAGCTTGTCGACCACCACCAGCTCGAGCGCCGGTTCGGTCCGGCAGAGCCACTGCACGAAGTTGGAACCGATGAAACCGGCCCCGCCGGTTATCACGATATGTCCCACCCGGTCCTCCGCAGGTGTCGGGGGCGTACTGCCGGCGCCGGCGCGCCCCTCAGGGATTGTTGGCGCCGGTGGCGGCGATGAGTGCGGTGGCCGCGTGCAGGGTTTCGAAAGTGCCCGCATCGGTCCACCAACCCTCGAGGATACTGTACTGCATCGACCCCTGCCGGATGTAGAAATTGTTCACATCGGTGATCTCGAGCTCGTTCCGGTGGCTCGGTTCCAGCCCCCCGATCACCTCCCAGACCCGGGCATCGTAGAAATAGATACCGGTGACCGCGTAGTGTGAGGGCGGGTCCTGCGGCTTCTCGATGATCTCGACGATCCGGTCCCCCTCGAGGCGAGGTACGCCGAAGCGTTCGGGATCGGGGACCTCCTTGAGGAGGATGCGCGCCCCGCCGCCCTGGGCGGCGTAGGCCTCGACGTGCGGCCGGATGCTCCGCTCGACGATATTGTCGCCCAGCACCACCGCCACGGGGTCCTCATCCACGAAGGCGCGGCAGAGCCCCAGGGCTTCGGCGATGCCGCCCTCGCCTTCCTGGTAGGTGTAGTTCAGGTGCTTCAGGCCGAAATCCCGCCCGTTCTGCAGCAGGCGAAGGAAATCCCCGGCGTTGTTCCCGCCGGTAACGATCATGATGTCGGTGATCCCGGCCCCGACCAGGGCTTCGATCGGATAGTAGATCATCGGTTTGCGGTACACGGGCAGGAGGTGCTTGTTGGTGACCCGGGTGAGGGGGAGGAGACGGGTGCCCAGCCCCCCGGCGAGAACGACGCCTTTCATCGCGGTCATGCCTCCTGTGTTCGGCGGTCGAGGTGCGGGGCACGGCGGCAGGTTCGTGGTACCGCCGGCCGGAGTCGTGTGCTGAACTCTGTAGATAGAGAGTCTCCGGAGAGGGGTCAAGGCCCAAGGCTGCCGGAAGGTCGGGGATGATGCTTCCGGGCGGGCGCGGCGCGCTTCGGCCGTGCGTCTCCGGGTACCACCGCCTATCATTCCAGCATGTACGCACGAGCGGACACCAGGGCGTCGTCGGCATGAGTGCGGTGCTCGGATTCGATTTCGGGGAGCGCCGGATCGGTATCGCCGCCGGGACCCGCGAGCTGGGGGTCGCCACCGGGGCGGGGACGATCCACTACACCTCGCGCCGGGAGCTCCGCGACCGGCTCGAGGCGCTGGTCGCCGAGTACGGCCCCGAGTTCTTCGTGGTCGGGTACCCGCGAACCCTGGCCGGAGAGGCGGGGGAGCGCTGCCGGGCCGTCGAGACCTTCGCCCGCCGGCTCACCGGCTGGTTCGGCCGCCCGGCGGTGTTCTACGACGAGCGGTTCTCCAGCGCCGAGGCCGACCGGGTGAGGCTCGCTGCGGGCGGCCGCGCCAGGAGCCGGGAGGAGAAGGCACGGATCGACGAAGCCGCGGCCGTGCTCATCCTGCAGGGCTGGTTCGACTCATCCGGCGAACCCGGCTCCTCGACCACGGGCGAAGGAGCGCGGCGATGAGCTCGCTCACCGTCAGCTCGATCCTCTGGGTGATCGGACCGCTCCTGCCGGTGGCGCTCGTCCTGGTCTTTCTCGGCCGGCGCCGGCCGGGGAGAGCCCTGCGGATCGTTCTGCTCGCCTGCTGCGGAGCGGTCGCCGCGGGCGCCATCCTGGCTGCCGACCTCTTCTGGAGCCACCCCGACGGGGAGCTCCCCGACCCCGTCACGATCGTGATCGAGCCGGGTACGCCGGTCTCAGTGATCGCCCGGCGCCTGCAGAGCGCCGGTGTGATCGACGGTGCGGGCGGACTCATCGCGGCCGCCCGGCTCACCGGTTCGGAACGTTCGCTGCAGGCCGGACGGTTCCGCTTCCCCGGAAGGGAGAGCAACCTGGCGGTGCTGCGCCGGCTGACCAACGGCGACACCGCCCACGAGCTGGTGACCATCCCGGAAGGGCTGCGGGCCGGTGACGTGGCCGCGATCCTCGCCCGCGAAGCGGAGGTCGATTCGGCGGCCTTCATGACCCTGCTGGCCGATCCCGCCTTCATCGCCGCCGTGCTGCCGTCCGACGGTGATGAAGAGCCGCCGGCGTCGCTCGAGGGCTACCTCCTGCCCGAGACCTACAACATCTACTACCGTATGGAGGCGGCCGCGGTGCTGCGTCTCATGGTGGATCAGTTCCGGGAGCTGTGGGAGAGCGCCCTGGCCGATCCCGCCCGTGAACTCGGTTTCACCCGGCACGCCGTCGCCACCCTGGCGAGCATCATCGAGCGTGAAGCCGCCAGCGACGGGGAACGGCCGCTGGTGAGCGCCGTCTTCCACAACCGGCTGCGCCGGGGCATGCGTCTGGAATCGTGCGCCACCGTGCTCTTCGCCCTCGGCCGGTACAAACGGCGCCTGTGGGAACGCGACCTCGAGATCGATTCCCCCTACAACACCTACCGTATCCGGGGGCTCCCCCCGGGACCGATCGCCAACGCCGGGGCGGCCAGCCTGCGCGCCGCCGTGGCTCCGGCCGAGACCGACTTCCTCTACTTCGTAGCCCGCGGCGACGGCACCCACATCTTCTCCCGGACCTACGCCGAGCACCTGCGGGCCAAGCAGGGGCAGGGGGAGGGCGTGCTGGTGGGGGGGCGGGCCGCCCGGGCACCAGGCGGGGTGCCGCCTGACGGCGCCGGGAGCGGGAGGTAGTCCGCCATGCCGGGCCGCCGCAGACTCCTCTGGGCCGACGACGAGATCGAACTCCTCACCTCCCACATCCTCTACCTCGAAGAACGGGGCTATACAGTCGTCGGCGTTTCCTCGGGGGAGGACGCGCTCGCACTCTGCGCCGCCGAGACCTTCGACCTGCTGCTGCTCGACGAACGCATGCCGGGCATGGACGGGCTCACGGTGCTCGAACGGCTGCGGGCGGTGCGTCCCGACCTGCCCGTGGTCATGGTCACCAAGCAGGAGGACGAGGGTCTCATGGAGGCGGCCATCGGCCGCTCGATCGCCGACTTCCTCACCAAACCGGTCAACCCGAGCCAGGTGCTCTCGGTCTGCAAGCGGCTGCTGGAGCGGGAGCGGATCCGGGACGAGACCCTGGCCCGCGACTATACCGGCGAGTTCGCGCGCATCTCCGGCCGCCTGGCCGGGCCGCCGCTGGCCCCGGCGGAGTGGAGCGAACTGGTCGAGGCCCTGGCCTGGTGGAGCATCCGGCTCGACGAGACGGGTCAGGACGGTCTGGCGGAATCGCTCGCTTCGCTGCAGCGTGAGGCCGACGGCGTCTTCGCCCGGCAGGTTGCCGCGGAGTACCCCGCCTGGGTCGCCGACGAGCGGTCCTGGCCGGACCGGCTCGCGGCCGCCGCGGAAGCGGCCGGAGCGGGGTACGGGGAGGAGCTGCGACCGCCCGGCGATCCGGCTCCGCTGCCGCCGCTCCCCCCGCAGCCGCTGGAGCCCGGGGCCGTGCCGGTACTCGTCTCCGACTTCCTCGGCACCGTGGTGCTCCCGACCCTGGCCGCGACCGGGCGCGCCGTCCTGTTCGTACTCGATTGCCTGCGCTACGACCAGTGGCTCGCCCTGCAGCCGCTGGTCACGGCCGGAGCGAGGATCGAGCGTACCGCCCTCCTCTCGCTGCTGCCCACCGCCACTCCTTATGCCCGCAACGCCCTGCTCTCGGGACGCTTCCCCGACGAGATCGCCGCCGCCTTCCCCGAATTGGCCGCCGACCGGAAGGAGGGCGAGGAGGGACTGAACCGCTTCGAGCCTCAAATGCTCGCCGAGGCGCTCGCCCTGACCGGCGCCGAAAGTCCCGGGGCGGGAAGCGAACGCGGCCCGGGCGGGCGCGGGGGCACCGGGCTGGCCCTCTTCGAACGGGTGCGCACCCCCGCCGATTCCGAGGCCCTGGCCCGCCGGCTGGGGGAGCGGATACCGGCCGGTCTCTCGGTGGTGGTGGTGAGCTTCCTCGATCTGCTGGTCCACGATCACGCCGAATCGATCGTGGTGCAGGAACTCGCCCCCGACGCCGGAGCCTTCCGGGCCCTGGCCCGGGAGTGGTTCCGGCGATCGCCCTTCCCCCGCCTGATCGGGAAGATCGTCGCTGCCGGGGTACCGGTTCTCATCGCCACCGACCACGGCAGCACACCGGTGTCGCGGCCGGTCGAGGTCAAAGCCGACCGGACCGCCTCGAGCGGGGTACGCTACAGGATCGGCCGGAACCTGAACGCCGATCCGCGCTGGACCCACCGGATCGACGACCTGGCGGCCTGGCGACTGTTCCCCGGCCGGCTGACCGATACCTGCCTGCTGGCGCGCGAGGACGCCTTCCTCGTCTTCGCCGGCGACCCCGCCGCCGTCCGCCGCCGCTTCACCGGGTCCTTCCAGCACGGCGGGATCTCCCCGGCCGAGATGATCGTGCCGTGCGTCCGGATCGTGCGCGGTTAGTGCATCGCGAATCCTGTGCCGGAGGGATCCATTGCCTTACCCGATACTGCCCTCGACGTGAGCAGCTCGCCGAACCGGCACCCTCCCGGATACAGCTTCTGACGGGACCGCGTCAGGTCGGCAAGACTACCCTCCTGCTGGAACTGGCCGCCGAGCTCGGAGACCGGGCCATCTATGCGCCGGCCGATAATCCCGAAGCATCCCTCCCCGGCTGGTGGGAAAGACTGTGGGTTCGCCTGAATGAAGTCGCGGCCGGACCCGCCGGCGCCGTCCTGCTGCTGGATGAAGCCCACCGCTTCCCGGACTGGGCGACCCGGCTGAAAGCGGAAGTGGACAGGCTGAAACAGCGGGGAACACCGATCCATATCATCGCGACCGGTTCATCCGCCCTCGGCATCACCTGGCGTTCCCGCGAGAGCCTGGCCGGACGCTTCGAGCGGCTGACCATGACCCACTGGTCCGCGTCGGATCTGATGGCGCGGTTCGGGATCGACGCCGGGGAAGCCGTACGGACCGTGGTGGCGATGGGTACCTACCCGGGGGCCATGGACCTGCGGTACGATCTCCCCCGCTGGCAGGCATATATGCGCGACGCCATCGTGGAACCCGCCATCGCCAGGGATATCATGGAACTGACCGAGGTCCGCAAACCGGGATTGCTGCGGCAGATCTTCGCCCTCTGTATGACCTTCCCGGCCCGGATAGTCGCCCTGAACACCCTCCAGGGAGGACTCCAGGACCGCGGCGCCCTCGAGACGATCTCCCACTACCTGCACCTGCTTGAAGAAGCGTTCCTGGTCGCCCCCCTGCCGAAATTTTCCGTCCGGCTGCATCGCCGCCGCGCCGCACCGCCCAAGATCGTGGTCCTGAACAACGCCCTGATGGCCGCGGCCGATCCTCTGGGAAGCCCCGATCCGGTCACCGATTCCGTCCGTTTCGGTGCCTGGATCGAGAACGCCTGCCTGGCGTACTGCTGGAACAGCGGGCACCAGGTCGCCTACTGGCGCGAGGAACCGCTGGAGCTGGACGGGGTGATCGAGGGGCCGTGGGGCCGGTGGGCCATAGAGATAATGACCGGCACCTTGAGGTCGGAAGGGCTGAGGGGTTTACTCGAATTCACCCGGCGTCATCCGACCTACCGGCCGCTCCTCCTCTGCGATCGCGACCAGACGGGGTTCGCCGGACACCTCGGGATCCCGGCGCTTCCCTGGGATCGGTTCCTCCTCGAAGGCCCCGGCGGCGTGTCCTCATCTTGACTTAGCTCTCCGGCCGCCCTTAGCATCATAAGTCTGCGGGTCGTGCACGCCCGCGGGAGGGCATTTTCCTTCGAGGGGTCGGATGGCATGAAAGATTGGGTCATCGTCGTGTGTGGTCGAAGAGCGGCTGGCGGTCTCCTCGCCGCCGGCCTGTTGCTCGCACTTCCCGCTGCCAGCCGCGCCCAGGTCACCCCCCCGCCGCAGGAGAAACCAGCCCCGGCCCGGGTCTACCCCCTGACACCGGCTCCACGGCAGGTCCCGCCGGGCGTCGAGGAGTTCTTCTCGATCGCCGCGTGGCATGAAACGGGGATCAAGCCGGCCGGAATCACCCGATCGCTGCCCCCCGATCGCATGCTCTCGACCGCGTCGGAAGCGCCTACCCAGACCTCGGTGACGCTGTGGACCGGGGCGTTCGATGTCGAAGCGTTCGAAACCGGCGGAACCCCTTATGCCGCCGTCGCCTTCTGCTCCGGTTTCATGATCTACAACCTCAGTGGAGCCGGTGATCCGGTCGCGGTGTCGAGCCGGCATATCGAAAAAGGCGCCTGGCGGCTGACCGTCGAGTACCCCCGGCTCTACGTTGTCGACGGCATCGAAGACGGAGTGTATATCTACGACATCTCCAATCCCGCCGCACCCTCGCAGCTCGGTTACTACGTACCGGCGACCGGGACCCGGATCATCAACATCTTCGTCGACAACAGCATCCTCTACCTGGCCCGCCACACCGACGACCTCTGGATCGTGGATCTGACGACTCCCTCGGCCCCCAGCGAGCTGGCGGTCTACGAGCCCAGCGTCGTCACCGGCGCCCCGGTCTGGGACGTCGCGGTCTCGGGCGGGTACGCATTCATGACCTGCGGCAACGACGGCCTCATGGAAGTGGCCGATGTCTCGAATCCGTCGTTTCCCACCTACAGCACCGACGTCCTCTTCCCTTTCCAGACGATGGATGATGTGGCCTGCCTGCCGGCCGGCTCCTTCCACGCCACTGACGTCATCGCCACCAGCGGCGAGGTCACCACCTCGGGCAACATCACCATCGATTTCTACAGCTGGGTCCCCGGCACGGGACTGACCTGGCTCGATTACATCGAACTGACGACCTCGGGGGGGGCGTTCGGTTTCTACGATCTCGAACTCTTCGAGAACCAGGCCTTCGCGGCCCTGGATGAAGCCGGAGTGGTGGCCATCAATATCACCGGCATCACCACCGGCACCTCTCCGACCTACTCTGGTCAGAGCAACTACAACTACGAGATCCGGGGCGTCTCGATCGATGCGGTGAACCGCCATCTGCTGCAGGCCGGCACCTGGGACGGGTTGGCCCGTCATACCCTGCTCGATGACGCGTTCCCGCTCTCCCTCATCGACCGGGTGGACGACGGCGGTTGGGTTCACCGCTGCCAGATCTGGGACGATCTCCTCTTCGTGGCCAACGGTCACAAGGGGATCACGGTATTGGACATCGCCGATCCGACCGCTCCGTATGTGATCAACTCCTATGAGACGAGCGGCTGGGCCAGCGATATCGAGATCGATCCGCCCTACCTGTACGTCGCCGAGGATACCGGGGGGGTGACCGCACTCCACTACAGCGTTTCGTCCAACCTCTTCACCTGGCTCGACACCGAACCGGTCAGCAGCGGCAGGGCCTGGGATCTGGAGATGAACACCAGCGGCTCGGGCGCCTACGAATATCTCTATGTCGCCCAGGGCTTCGACGGAGTCGTGACCCTCGACATCTCCAATCCGCACAATATCTCCACCGTGGACACCCGGCCGTTCACCGGTGCCGGCGCCCGGGGGGCTTTGACCGTGGATTTCAACGCCGGCTTCGAGAAGCTGTCGGTCGCGCTGGCGGAAGACGGCGTGGACGTCTACGATCTCACCAGTCCGGGCGCCCCCTCCTATGAGTTCACCATCGCCCCGAAAACGGACGAGTGCATCGGGGTGGAGTCGGATTGGGACGGCAACCTCTGGGTGACTGATCTGGAGCACGATCTCACCGCCTGGGATATCAGTTTCGGCGCCCCTCCGACCGAGCTGGGCGGCTGGAATCCGAGCCCGGGCAACTTCCGGCAGATCACCAACTTCGAGAGCAACGCCCTGCTGGGGAAGGGCTGGTGGGGCATCAGCATCCTCAACTGGTCCGATCCCACCGGGGTGTTCGAAGAGACCTTCTTCGAGACCGCGGGGTACGCCTGCCAGATCGCCCCGGCCCTCGACTTCTTCTTCATCGCCGACTACTACGCCCTGGTCGGCGCGCAGATGCCGTCGGACCTGCTGCTCGACGTCTCCCCCGACGGGGTGCAGATGCTGACCGTCGGCTCGGACCTGCAGTTCGGCGCCAGCGGATACAGCGGTGGCACGTACTGGGACACCGACTGTCACGACGTCGACGGCCGCACGATCGCCTCGGTCGACGCCACCGGACTGCTCACAGCCGTGGCGGCCGGCTGGACCCGGGTCTATGTCTACGACGATGCGGGCAAGTGGGGGGCATCGGACCGGGTGCTGGTGCAGGGCGGGCCCACCCTCATCGATACCCACCACGACGAGTGGGTCTACAATGTCGACGACACCGGCACCTACCTGCTCGTACCGCATCACACCTTCGAGGAACCGGTCGAGATCGAGATCGTCACGCTCGACCTCGCCACCCAGGCGCCCGCTCCGCCCACCGGCTACGAACTCCTGGCGGCCTTCGATGTCGGGGGGATGCTGTACTGGGCCGCCTCGCCGATCACGCCGTCCGATTTCGCCCACGGCGTCTTCCTGGCCATCCACTACGATCCGAACGATCTGCCGGGGGGGATGGACGAGCAGAACCTGATCATGAAGAAGTACGACTCCGGATCCTTCGCCTGGGTCGATCTCGTGATAAGCACCCCCGATCCCGACAACGACCACGTGGTCGGAACCCTCACCGGCTTCTCCACCTTCGCGGTCATGTACCCCACCGTCACCCTCGAGGCTCCGGTCCTGTCGGGACCCGCCGACGAAGCCTGGTTGAATACGGCCACGATCGACTTCGCCTGGCAGAGCGTCACGGACGCCGCCGAGTACTGCCTCGAGGTCGCGACCGATCCCTGGTTCGATCCCGGCGATATCGTGGACAGCGAGACGGTGTATACCAACTCCGCCCGGCTTGAGCTCGACCCCATCAGTGACGATCAGTACTTCTGGCGGGTCCGGGCTTCGGACGGGACGTTCAACTCGGACTGGTCGGCGACCCGCTCCTTCATCGTGGACACGACCGTGCCGGGCATCGAGGGCGTCCAGGTTTCGTCGAACATCTCATACAACAGTGCGGTTACAGTCACCGCCAACGCTGACGACAACCTCCAGCTGCAGTGGGTGCACCTGGAGTACCGCGCCACGGGGAGCGGGATGTGGAGCTACTCCGGTATGACCAACACCGGGGGAGTCTCCTATTCCGGCCAGATCCCCGGCGGGGTGGTGGGCTACAACGGCTTCCAGTACCGGGTGGCGGCGTGCGACATGGCCGGCAACGAGATCCGGGCCACGGCCGGGGGAACGATCGGCGAGGACGGCGCCGGCGGGGTACAGATCAGTTTCAGCACCCTGCCCACCCCGAGCAACATCCCCCCCGACGGCTGGTATATGGTCTCGGTGCCCCACTGCCCCGACAACACCATCATCGGGGACATCCTGACCGGGGTGGGGGAGTACGACGACACGGTCTGGCGTTTCTTCCAGTGGCAGGACGAGACCTACCAGGAGGTGAGTAATGCCAGCCTGGCCCCCGGCCGGGCCTACTGGCTGCACCACCGCCGGAGCGACGTGCACTTCGCGATCGGGTCGGGCGAGACGGTTGAATCGGGAGTCCCCTTCGAACTGACCGTATCACCGGGGTGGAACGACATCGGCTCCCCCTGGCTCTTCAGCGTGCCGTGGGATGAGATCCTGGCCGAGACGGGTATCACCGGCACTCAGGTGACGGGGGTCTACACCTACAACGGCACATCGTGGGGTCTGCCGGGGGCGGGACAGAACGTGCCGGCGTGGCGTGGCGTGTCGGTCTACAACCGCACGGCCGGGAACATCGTCCTGCAGATCCCGCCGGTCAACGCGGCGGGGGCGGCCGGCAGTGCCGCCGGTGAGGCCGCGGCGGTGACCGCGGTCCGGCCCCGGGACGAGGTCTTCGACGGGTGGCGCCTGCAGCTCACGGTCTCGCAGGAGGGTTCCCCGGCGGTCGATGATCAGAACTTCGTGGGCGTGCGATCCGGTTCCGCGGCCGAGTGGGATCCCGGCGACTACCCCGATCCGCCGATGGTGATCGACGGCACCGCCCGTCTGGCGGTGGACCGCCGCGCCCGCTCCAGCGATCCGGGCGCCTACGCCACCGACTACGTGCCCGGCGTGGGGGAGGGGTACGCCTGGCCGCTCGTGGTCGAGTCGATCGACGGCGGCCGCCGGGCCACCCTGGCAGTGACCGGGATCGACGATGTGCCCGAGGGCTACGCGGCCGTGCTCATCGATCCGGCGGCCGGGGTGCGGGTGGATCTGGACGGTCGATCTCCGTACCGCTTCCACCCCGCCGGCACCGGAGCGGCGAGCGCGCTCGGGCGGCTGGTGCGCCGCGAACTGCAGATCCTGGTCGGCACGCCGGTCTGGCTCGAGGGGATGACGGCGGGGCTGGAACGCCTGCCGGCCCGGATCGAGCTGTACCCGAACTACCCCAACCCCTTCAACCCGTCCACCACCCTCCGCTTCGCCCTGCGCGAGGCTGGGACGGTGCGGCTGGAGATACGGAACGTGCGGGGTCAGCTGGTGCAGGTGGTGGCCGACCGTGTCTTCGACGCCGGGACCCACACGCTTAGCTGGAACGGGACCGACGCCGCCGGCCGGGCGGTGGCCAGCGGTATCTACCTGGCCTGGCTCAAGGTCGACGGTGAAGTACGCACCCGCAAGATGACACTGGTGCGGTAGTGTCATGTCGCGTGACAGGGCACTCGGGCGGTCCGGCGGAGCCGGCCGGGGAATCGTCGGGAGGCAGCAGGCCGGGGAATATCCGGGAGGCAGGCTGAACGGCAGTCGAGGAGCGGAGTAGGGAGCGATGGAGA
>CAYSYY010000021.1:5069-17170 GCA_964435265.1 uncultured Gemmatimonadota bacterium | reverse complement strand
CAACGGCGTGAAGGTCCTGGAATTCGATCTCGGCACCTCATTCATGGACGAGAAATTGGCCGAGAGCAAGTACGCCCCGATCCCCGGCTTCGCCGACCGGCGGGCCGGCCACATCGTCCTGCAGGACCACGGCGACGCGGTCTGGTTCAGGAATATCAAGATCCGTGAATATCCGCCGGAGTGATAAGCATCACTTTCCTCCTTCAGCACCTCTAGAAGCAGTACCTGTCACGGAATACTTGGAATGAATGAAAACGAGCGCTCCATAATCGATCCATCGGTACTCTCTCTTGAGCAGGTCTCCGTCACTCTCGGCGGAGTGCCGATCCTGCGGGATATCAGTTTCGCGCTCGAGCCCGGTGAGGTGGCCTGGCTGGTGGGTCCCAACGGGGCAGGGAAGAGTACGCTTCTGCGTACGGTGGCCTCGCTGCTGCCGGCGGACGGCGACATATCCATCTGCGGATACGACAATTTCCGGCGTGAGGCCCGAACCTGCTTCGCCTATGCCCCCGATGCGCCGGTCCTTTATGAAGACCTGACCCTGGCCGAGCACGCCGTTTTCACCAGCCGGGCCTGGGGCCGGCCCGAGGCGGAGGCCCGGATCATGGAACTGCTGGAGACCTTCGTGCTCTCCGACCGGCTCGAGGAGTACCCCACCACCCATTCCCGGGGGATGCAGCAGAAGCTCTCGCTGGCTCTCGCCATTGGCCTGCAGACGCCTCTGCTGATGCTCGATGAGCCGTACGACGGTCTCGACCGTCGGGCCCAGCCGATCCTGACCGACCTTCTGCTGGAACACGCCGCCGGGGGCGGAGCGGTACTGGTGACCACCCACCAGGAAAGCCAGATCCGCCCCTTCTCTGCCGTGCGTGAGGTGCGGGTGCTGGAGATCCTCGACGGGATCCTCGAAACCGATTCCAGGATGGAACGGGACGATTCGGGGTGGGGGGACGACGTGTGAGCGCTTCGGCGGCCGCAGCAGCAGCACCGGGACCTCAGTCCCGGCCTCGGTCCCTGCCCCGACCTGAGTCCCTTCCCCTGCCCGACCACACCGCCGTCCGTGAGGTCGCGGTCCTGCGCCGGGAGATGCTGCGCCGCTCGCTCCGCAGTTACGCCGACTGGGTGCGGGATGCGATCGGGTGGGGTTGCGTGGTCTATTTCCTTGTCTTCCTCGCCGCCTTCCTCGTCTCCGGTCTCGATAAGGTGCCCCGACCCGATCCCCCGCTCCCCGTCGAACCGTTCATGTACGTGGTGGAGGTATTCATCGCGCTGCAGCTCCTCCTGCTCCTGCTCCCCCGGCGGATCCTCCCCATCCCCCTGAACCGCCAGGACCTCTACCGGCTCGCCCTCTCCCCCCTGCCCTCGTGGGACGTGATGGGGCGGCCCTTTGCCCGCGCCTGGCTTCTGCCGGCCCTGGTCGGGCTTGTTATGGGCGGTCTCTGGTCCTTCGCCGCTTTCCGCCTTTTCGGGATCGCGGTCGATACCGCTGGTCCCGCCCTCGCTCTGGGGCTGGCGGCTGTCCCTTCGCTGCGCTGGCTCCTCTGGCTCCGGCGCGACCGATTGAACACCTGGCCCGGCAGCCGCCGGTGGACGTTCGTCGGTCTGGCCGCTTGTCTGATCGGAGTGCTGGCACCGTCGTGGGGACCGGCGGCGCCGTTCTTCGAGTCGCTGCCCCCGGGCCTGCTCTGGTACGTAGTGCTGGCCGGCGGTGCCGTGATCGAGACACGCCGGAGCCTGGCCGGCCGCTATCCGCCCTCGTTCGGACACCAGTGCTTCCTGCGCAACCAGCTCCGGCAACTCACTCTTTCCCGGTTCGTGACCGGAGAGATGTTCGATCCGGCGGTCTACCGCCGCCTCCTCAGGCAGCTGCGCGGGCAACGCACCACCACCCGGCCGTGGCTCGTCATCCCTCCCTTCCCGCGGGCCTGGGGCGGCACCGGCCTGGTGGCCTGGCGGAGCATCCTTCAGCTGGTGCGCCGGCCGTTCTGGTCGCTGCTCCGGATCCCCGGTCTGGCCGTAGCGGGAGGACTGGCCGCGGCCTTTCCCCGGGATGATCTCTTCTCGATCCTCTTCGCCTCCTGGCTGCTCGGCTTTCTGGCCGCCGACCTGCTCGGCCCCCCGCTGCGCCCCGACCACCTCCCCATAAGGCCCCGGGCCCGCACTGCTGGCCGGATCCTGCCGGGCTTTTTCATCGCAACGATCTTCACTGGTGTGGTCCTGGCGACCGGGTACTTTCTGGTTTCCTGGACGGCGGCGGTCACCGCCGTCCCCCTCCCGTTCACGTCGCTGCAGCCCGGAGCTGTCCTCTTCCGCGCGGTGACGGTCCTGCTGCTTGCTCTGGTAGGGTTGGAGAAGATCTCCGTTCTGAACCGGCAGTCGCAGCGCCGGGCCCAGATCTTCGGCCCGGCGGGATTCCTGGCCATCCTGCCCTCGCTGATCCTGGGATCTTCAGGCGATCCGTGGGCCGCCGGGATCTTCACTCTCTTTGCGCTCGGGGGATTGCTGCTCCTGGAGCGGTTGGGGGGTTCCTGAACGGTCGGGGCCTGCTATACCAGGCTTTCCCGTCGCTCGATCAGGCCCATGACGACATGGCGCGAGAGAATCTCCGGATCGGCCTGTGGCTCCAGGAAGGGCACGACGTCGGTGACGACGCTTTCCCAGGGCATCATCTCCAGACGCTCACGAACGGCCTTCAGCCAGGTCTTTTCGGTCAACGTCTCCCCTGTCCAACCGGTCTGGCGGATGGCGTTGTTAAGCAGGAGCAGGTTGGGAGCGGGCCGGTCGGGATCGCTCAGATACCAGACCAGATCGTATACGTCACGTCCCTACAGAAAACGCAGGGCGGTTCCGCCGTGAAAGGCAAGTGCGGTCATCGCCCCCAGCCGCTGCAGGGTGCCGAGGATACGTGCCTGCAGGTACTCGCTGAGAAGAAGACGTCCCTGGATCGGGGTGACGGCATCCCCGACGATCCGGGCCAGATACGTTTTCATTCCCCAATCCTCTCTATCGTCTCCCAGGTTCCGATTTCTTCGGTCGCCAGCTCTTCGATGATGCCCGCCGCCCGTTCGAGCTTCGGGCTCTGGAGTTCGCGGGCCAGCGTATTCAACCGGTCGAGATCCAGCTGCTCCAGGTTCTGCAGGCGCAGTTCGTGCAGGAACTCCCGACTGTCCCCGCCGGGCTGCAGATAAACGAGGTCGAGCAGAGCTTTTTCGGGTGTAGCGAGATAAGCCGCCTGGCTGGTCGTCACTTCGAGCCGCCGGTACCCGGTGAAGAGCCCGGTTCTGATATGACGGAAAATGAAGCTGCCTACGGGAGTGTCCCACCGGTGAGGCCTGATCGTGGAAACGCTGGTGATCACCGGAACGCTTTCGGGGATCAGACCGAACCAGGCGAGGGCGGATTGACAGCTGACGTAAGAGCTCCGCATCAGATGGTTGGCAATCAAGAACGGGTGGGGATCCACTTTCCGGAACGGGGGTGCCAGAGTATAGAGGCCGCGCCGAACCTGAATGAGACGGCCTGCCCGCGTCCAGCGCGAAAGCTGCTGATGGAGCAGGGCCGGGTCGACATCCCCGGACAGCAGTAGACCGGATTCGAAGACAGGTTCGTCCTGAACGATCTCGAGCAATTTACGATATTTCATATCATTAAGTTAGCATTTATTGCAATATAATACAATTAAGATGACGCCCGGTTCGTTCAGCACCCTGTTCGTCACGGGCCCCGATTTGATCTGGATTTCCTGAGCATCTTCTTACCGTGTACTCAGATACCTGTAATATTGCCGGCACGTCGCGTCGAACGACTCCTGCTCCGCTTCGGTATGGCAATGCCGACATAGCGGTCCGTCGAAAGGTCCGAGTGTCTTCATCATTTTTTCCGGCGGTGGCATATCGTATTCCCCAAAGAGACTGACTTCCCGGATGATCTCGCCTCCGAGGAGCCAGAGATTGTCCATATGTCTTCGGATCGTCCGCACGCTTCGCCCCTTCTCGATGAGGTGCTGCATGAACGGCCGCATGACATCGAGAAGGTCCTGTCCGTAGGGAATATCCTCGGGCATGCCCGCCCACCGTTCGGGCCATTCGGGCAGATCGGGACAGATATCTTCGGGTGTCTTCATCAGTTTCGACCTCGACCAGCCGGATGTGTCTCGCCTGCATATTGCTTTTAAATAGGTGGTGCATATTCATATTCAGCAAGTTGAATACATCTGCCACATTGTATACAACATCTCACTATGAAACGGAGCAATGTCCATGTAAGCGACCCCGCTCACAACCCGGCTGCCCGAGTGGCTTGATCGGGAGATCCGGGAGTACTGCAGGAACAGCGGTCTCGGCGTCTCGGCGGGCATGAAACAGATCACAGAAGAGTGGTGGATCATGCGAAACATGCCCGGAATCGAAATCAGAGAAGGGGTGACCGGCCCCCAGGCGGCTATCAAGGGCGGACCCGATATCTGGCAGATCATCATGGTTAAAGAGGAATACGGCGATGATCTCGCAGCCCTGAGCGAGCATTTCGGCGATCTGCCTCTGGAGGACATCAAGAAAGCACTGGCCTTCTATGATCTGTTCCCGGATCAGATCGATGCCAAGCTGCGTGAGAACGAACGGGCCATGAGACACCTGCTCAGGACCTACGGATGAATCCGGTCTGCTCCCGGTTCCTGTGCGATGAGAATGTGAACCGGAAAGTCATCGCAGCCCTGCGCGACCGAGGGATCGACGCCGTGCACGTCGTGGAGTGCGGCCTGATGGGTGCGGATGATACTGAGATCATGGCGGCCGCTGTCACCGACGACCGGATCGTGGTAACCAGCGACTATACTGATTTCGGGGCGCTGGTCGGTCTGCATACCCGGCACGGTATCAGATTCCCCGGCGTGCTGTTCATCTCCCCCTCGATTCCGCAGGGTGATGCCGGGGCACTCCTGCAGGCGATCGAGACCTGGATCGAGCTCTGTGAGACCGGCCTGAGGTCCATACAGAACACTGTGCACTGGCTGACACTGCCAGGTCAGGATGACGGCTTTGACCGGCGGGTCAGGGAAGCGATGGAGCCGTACCTGGCGGTACTGAATCGGGTGAGCTGAAGATCGGAACCCCCCTCACTTCACCACGCTGATAGCATATACCCCGCACTCCTCGTCATCGTATCCGCAGACCGTGAAGTAGAAGCCACCGTTGGCCGGAGCGGTCCACTCGAGACGGGCATTGTACGAGGTCCCGCTGTCGTCGTCATACGCGCCCGTTATCGGGGTGACACCATCAACACCGTAGAGCTGGATGACGGTGTCGAGATTCCCCGTGGTTTCGATGACGTAGGTCTCTCCCTGTGCGGCCGTGAAATTGAACCAGTCGACATCATCGTTGATCAGAACGTGATTCTGGGCAGCGGCATCGACAGTGATGGCAGTGGCTTCGGCCGCTCCGTTGTCGGGTTCATAAGAGTCGTTCGTGATGGCCGCTCCCCACTCCGAAGGGGGTACCTGCCCCTTATACGGGGTGAGGCGGGTCGTGACCACCTCCCGCACCTCCACTCCTTCAACCGTCTCAACGTATTCGATCTCCAGGATGAGCTGGCCGCTCTCGAAGGAATACTGCCAGGTTTCCTCATCCATGGTTATGGTGTCTTCGGTGGTGGTGTAGGAAGAGCTGCTGGAATAGAACCCGTCGCTGCAGGGATTGTTCTCAAAGACAGAGAAAAAATCCTCGGTTATCACGAAGATCACGATCGAGTGGATCTCGTTGATATACGAGATGGTCTCGGAATAGTCTTCCTGTGTCACACCATTGAACCGAAGCTCATAGGAATACGAGACGACCCGCCACTGACCGAGCAGGGAATCCCCGGCTTCGGTCGGATTCTTGTCGCAGGAACCAGAGAATACGAGGACCAGGAGCAGAGCCAGGAACGTGCCGATTCGGTGCGGATATGCCTTCATCAGTATCTTCCCCTCGATTGGTGCAGGTACCGCCGACCACCCGGGAGCCATTCAGAAGGGCTGTTCTGATGAGCAGCCGGTTGGGCCGGAGTGTGTGCAACTGTACAGGCAAGGCGATATCCGGGCTACCGGATTGCGCGGGTCTCCTCAGATGCGGGCAGCACTCTGGTGAGAACGGGGGGAGAAAATGAGCAAAGGCCCCCGGGATGTCCATTAACAGAAGAAAGGCCTCCGCTGAACCGCACGATTCACTAATGAACCGCACGATCCAATGAAGGCCTGAAACGGAGATGGTACGCCCGAGAGGAGTCGAACCCCTAACCTTCTGATCCGTAGTCAGATGCTCTATCCAATTGAGCTACGGGCGCACACGATTTCTGGAAAAAACAGCAGGTGCTCCGAGGGGAACAAGAAAGGGGAGCCGCCTCACCCTGTCAACCTGCTCTCAGCTGGCCATGACGGAGAACTCGCGATCGCTGCGGTCGAGCCGGGAGCGGATCCGGTTCAGGGCGAAGTGGCAGGTGCTGCGCACCGTCGGGGGTGCGCACCCCAGAGCACGTCCCACTTCTACCGAGGACCGCTGCTCCCCGACGTGCAGGCGCAGGGCCGTGCGCTGCCGTGGGGTGAGAGACCGCATGGCACCGCCGATCCATTCCCGCGCCTCTTCCTCACCCAGCTCGAGCCTGATCTCGACGCATACCTCGCCCAGGTCGTGGCCGTGCTGATCGAGCAGTTCGCGGCAGCGGACGCGCCGCGAGGCGGTATCCCGCCCCAGATTCCGGAGCACCGTCACGGCCCACGCCCGGAAGCTCTTGCGGGGAGTGAACCGGTCGAGTTCGCCCAGGATGCGGACCCACGCCTCGTGCACCAGATCGAGCGGCTCGGTGTGCCCGCCGGCATAGCTGCGCGAGGCATTTAGCATGAACGGCAGGTGCCGCTCGTACAGCACCCCGATCGCCTCGGCGTTGCCGGTCCGGGCCACCTGGATTAGCTGGTGGTCGGAGAGGTCCGTCATGTCCGGTGTACTAATACAGTAGACAGCGTGAAGCGCCCAGAAATACGTCGCATAGGTCATCCCCCACCGATGGCTCCGCAACCGCGTTATACAATCCTCATGCGGACAGGTGAGACACGGAGGGGACTCGCCCGATAACCAGATCCGCATGAGACGAACGAGCCCGATCCCCGAACCCGGAGGCCGTGATCGGGCGCCGGCCGGCCGATGGAACCTGGCGGCCGGGACCCCTCTGCAACAGATATGGTATCAGAACGCTACGACGCGTGTCCAGCCGGCTCGGAGTATTTTTTCCGTGGTGGCAGGATCAGTATCTCAGACGATCGCGACCATGCGGTCTACGGCTCTCTTCGCGGCCGCGGCCGTCTCCGGATCCACGGTGATGTGATAGACCTCTTGCTCGAGACTGTGCAGGACTTTCTCCAGGGTGATCCGCTTCATGTACTGGCAGATCGCCTTCTCGGAGACGGGGATGAACTCCCGCCCCGGATTCTCCTTCGCCAGGCGATGGTTGATGCCCTTCTCGGTCCCCACGAGATACCGGGTGTTCTCCCCTTCCCCGGCGTACCGGACCATGCCCCCGGTGCTCATCACCCGTACGTTGCGGCCGGCGAGGCGTTCGTCGTCCTCGGCGATCATCCGGGCCAGCTCGGCCGAACAGCGGCACTCGGGATGCACCATGACGTCTGCCTCCGGGTACTCCTGCATCTTCTCGAGCACCATCTCGAGCGTGATCGGGCTGTGCACGTGGCACTCCCCGGGCCAGAGGTGGATGTTTCCCCGCCCGGTCACTTCGCGCACATACGCGCCCAGGAACATGTCGGGGCAGAAGAGGACAGGAGTGTCGGCGGGGATCGACTCGACTACCTTCACGGCATTGGCCGATGTGCAGCAGTAATCCGAGAGCGCCTTGACGGCCGCGGTGGAGTTGACGTAGGAGACCACCATCGCGCCGGGATGCTCGGCCTTCCATTCGGCCAGGCCGGTCGCGGTGATGGTATCGGCCAGGAAGCACCCGGCCTCGGGGTCGGGCAGGAGCACTTTCTTCTCCGGCGAAAGGATGGCCGCGGTTTCGGCCATGAAGTGCACACCGCAGAAGACGATGATATCGGCTTCTTCTACAGCTGCGGCTTCCTGGGCCAGCCCGAGGGAATCGCCCAGCACATCGGCGATATCCTGCACCGGCCCGATCTGGTAGTTATGGGCGAGGATGATCGCGTTCTTCGCCCGCGCCAGTTCGCGGATACGGCCCTGCAGCTCCTCATCCCCGTTCGTGCGCGCTGCGGCCATGGTGGTCCCCCCGGTACTCTCCGCGGTACGCCGTGCGGCCGATCTTCACTCCGCCTTCCGTCCCGCGATCCGTCGTCGGCTGTAATAAGCAGTCCGGAGTACGATAAAAACAACCCCATGAAGACAACCGAAGGACAACGGCCCTCTTGAGCAGGGCGAATCAGTTGTCCTATTGTAGGCCTAGATTCTGAGATAGCAGCGGACTCTCATCCGGCGGGAAGGCGTATGCTCGGACTCCAGTTATCGCCCGTGATCGATCCCTGGCTTCTCCTCCTGCCCCTGGTGGGACTCGCACTCAACCGCCGCCGGAAAAAGGGCGGGGAGCGCGATGAGAGCCTGCCGGAAACCTACCATATCCTCGTCGACGCTTCCTTCGACGGCGTCATGGTCCTGAGCTCCGAAGGCCACATGAAGTGGGCGGACGACAACTTCCTGGATCTCTCCGGCTACAGCGGGGATGAGATCCTCGACCAGCACTTCACCTCGATCATCGATCCGGGCGATGCCGAGAAGGTCCAGCAGTACCTGACCCAGGCCGTCGTCGAAGCGCAGAACTTCAGCGTACGTGCGATCGACCGGGAGGGATCGGTGCAGGTCTACCAGGTTTCGGCCATCGGCAGCGACTCCGAGGACGGGACTGAGATCATCATCGGGGTCCGGGACATCACCGAAGAGGAATCGGTGCGGCGTCGGATCGCATTCGCCGAGAAGATGGACCTGCTCAGCCGGGTTATGACATCGATCGGACGCGACCTCGGACCGATTATCGAGACCCTGGGACCGCTGGCCGAAATGGGGGAGGATCCGGAAATCGAGGAGATGTTGTGTCATCTCTCCGATCTCGAGAAGCGGATCGAGCTCTTCCCGCGGCGCGGGATCCGCGACGGCACCGAGATCAGCATCCCGGAACTGCTCGAACAGACCGCCGAGGAGGTACGTATCGCCGCCGGCCCGCACGCCGTCGATCTCGGCTTTGACATCGATCCTTCGCCTTACCCCGTTTTCGGTGATTCCGGTCAGCTTACCGAGGCGATCCGCAACGTTATCACCAACGCCGTCCAGGCGGCCGGAGATACGCGGGGTGAGGTCACGGTCAGCTGCAGCGCCCACTCCGTGGATCGGGCCACCCCACGCCGCGGCTACATCCTGCCGCCGGGAGAGTACGTCCATATCACCATCGCCGATACCGGTCCGGGGATGCCTATCGAGATCCTGGAGCATGCCTTCGAACCGCTTTTCTCAACGCGTCCGGGCAGTCCGCTCGCCGGCCTCGGGCTGGCGGTGACGTACACCGTGGTGAAGAACCACCGCGGCTACATCGACATGGAGAGCATCGTGGGTGAGGGGACCTCGGTCGATATCTTCCTGCCCCGCTCGCGTGTGCGCGGGCGCCGGGTCGTGGAGGCGGCCGCGGAGGCTCCGGTCGAGGAACCGCCCGTGGAGGAAATCGCTGAGGCTCCGATCGAAGGGCCGGCGGCGGCGGCCGCCGTGGAAGCGGCGAGCGGGGAAGCCTGGGAAGCGATCCCGGCGATCCCCGAACCGCCGGCCGCAGAGGCCGACGCAGGTGCCGCCGGAGCGGTGGAGGAGGCACCTGAAGCGGCGGAGCCCGAGTTGAAGACAGAAGCAGCAGTCGAGGTGGCCGCGGCGGAAATCGAAGTGGTGACGGCAGCAGAAGCCGGGGCTGCGGCGGGAATCGAAGCGGAGGAGGCAGCAGCAGTCGGGTCGGCTGCGGCGGAAGTCGAGGCGGAGGAGGCAGAATCAGAGGAAGAAGAAGAGGCCCTGAACGCGGGCGAGATCGCCTCCCTGAGCGGTCATGAAACCATCCTCATCATCGAAGAGGACGGGGAGATCCGCGGCCGGATCGAAGAGATCCTCGAACAGTTCGGATACAGCGCCCTGCCCGCCCGCAACTGGGTCGAGGGGGTGGATCTCTTCAAACGCCACGGGCACATCATCGACCTGGTCCTGCTGAACGTGATGGTGCCCGAGATGGTGTGGGTGAAGACCCTCATGGACCTGCGACGGGCCGCGGTCGATGCCCGGATCGGCCTCATGGGTAGCGGGGAGGCATCGGCTACGATGCAGCGTTACCTCGACATGCCCGGTATCTCGATGCTGGCCAAACCGGTGACTACGGCCGGCCTAATGCGGGGGGTGCGCAGCTCGCTTGACGCCAAGAGCAGCTGAACGCGTCAACAGCGGGGTACGAAAAGCAGCTGAGCGGATCAGCGGTTGATCTTGCGGACGTTTATGTTTCAGCCTGAGCGAAGCTTCTACATCGTATCGAGCAGAACCTCCAAATCCTCGGGATTATTGTAGGCGTAATGGCTCACCCGCACCCCGGTGGGGCGGGCGTCCACGATGATCCCGTTCGCCGCCAGGGCCTTGACCGTGGCCGGCGGATCCTCATCGGGCAGGATCACGATGCCGGAGCGGCGTTCGGGATCGGCCGGCACCCGGGCCGCGATCCCCCGTTCGGCGGCCATCGTCACGAGCAGGTTCACCAGCGCCCGGGTCCGGGCGCCGAGTTCGTGCACGCCGTACTCCAGCACCAGATCGATCCCGGCCCGGGCGGCGTAGACGGCGGCGGGTGAGGGTGTGCCGCCCTCGAGCCGCCGGGCGTCGTTCCGCAGGGTCCGGTCGGCGGGATCGAAAGCGAACTGGCGCTCGACCGCGAACCAGCCCGTGGCCCGGGGATCCAGCCACTCATGCAGGTCTTCCCGCACGTACAGAAAGGCGATACCCGGTCCGCCCAGCAGCCACTTGAGCCCGCCCGTGAGCAGGATGTCCACCCCGATCTCCTTCACCGGCAGGGGGAAGATGCCGGCGGACTGGTAGGCGTCCACGATGAAGAGACCGCCCACGCTCTGGATCTTGCGGGCCAGCACCGGGATGTCGCTGACCCAGCCGGTGGTGAAGAAGACGTGGCTTATCGCCAGGAAGGCGGTGTCGGGAGTGAGCAGGTCGTCGTAGGTGTCCTCGGGGATCCCGATCCCGTCGGGGCTCTTCGCCATGACGACCTCGACTCCGTCGCGCGAGCGGGCCAGCCACTGATACGGTACGGTCGGGAAATCGAGCTCGGCGCAGACCACGCGGCGGCGGCCGCGGTAATCGATCGCCGAGGCTACGGCCGAGAGACCGGATGAGACGTTGGGGAGCAGGGCGATCTCGTGCGACCCGCACCCCAGCAGACGGGCGATCCCTTCCCGCAGGCGCTCGATCTCGCCCAGCCACAGCTCGTACCAGGCCGAAGCGCCCATCTCCTGCCAGAGCTGCAGGTAGGTCTGTACGCCATCCCGGCTGCCGCGGCTCAATGCCCCGAGGGAGCAGGTGTTGAGGTAGATAGATTTCTCGAAGATGGGGAAGCTCTCACGGAATCGCGTCCACATGACGGCCCGTCCTTCCCGGAGGTGTGAATATGCTGTCCGGACATGCAGAGGGCGACCCCCCGAAGGGAGCCGCCCCCGCAGTGTAGATGACCTCGGAGCCTGACGCCAGAGTACCGGCTCCTGGTATCGGTCGGCTCGGCCGATCCTACTTGCCGATCGCCATCCCCAGGTTCACGGCGAACAGCAGCGCGCTGTTCTTGTAGATACCATTCAAGGCTGCCAGGCCCTCGGTATCGGCGTCGGCAAACATCAGGTACATGGCGGCCACATCGAGCGTCATGTTCCCGAAGGTCTTGCCGAAACCGAAGGTGAAGCCAGTCCGGTCGGCATCGGGGAGCAGCGGTGTGATGCTCTTGGCCGGAACCGGGCTCTGATCGTAGAGGAATCCTAAACGCAGGGCCATGTCATCCTTGAGCCAGTACTCGCCGCCCACGCGCACGGTGATCGAGTTCTCGTA
>CAYSYY010000021.1:0-4969 GCA_964435265.1 uncultured Gemmatimonadota bacterium | reverse complement strand
TGTCATCCTTGAGCCAGTACTCGCCGCCCACGCGCACGGTGATCGAGTTCTCGTAATCTTCATCAACCGTTTCGTTCAGGGCGGGATTCTCATCGCTCTCAATGACGAGCTGCTCGAAGGCAGACCAGCCAACCATGTTCACGTCTACTTCCAGCAACAGCTGATCGGTCGCCTGGAAGGCCACCGCAGCCGTTAGAATGGAGGGATATGCGATCATGGTGCTGACAGCGAAATCATCGTAGATCCCCGCGGCTGCCAGGGCAGCGTCAATAGCGGCGACATTGGTTGGGATCTGCTCGACCGTCGCTGTACCCTCGTACTCGATCTCGACCTTGCTGCGGTAAGACAATCCCACCGAGATCTGATCGGTGGCCTGAAAAAGTGCCCCGGCATTGAAACCGATGGCGTTGGCCATATCGGTTTCGAGGGATGCCTTGGCCACATCCTCCGCATTTGTCAATCCAACGGCGTCCAGTGTAGCTTGAGGAATATTGAACGGGGCTGCGGCCAAGTCAACTTGAGCACTCCATCGCTTCAGAGTCAGCGTCGAGAGCCGGACGTCAACCCCCACCCCGATCGCCAGATTGTCGCTGAGCTTGTAGGCCACCGTCGGATTGACACCCACTCCGGCGATCGACGTTTCGTACGCCGCGTACCTTCCGATGAACGTCTCGGGCCATTTCGTGCCGAGACCGAAGGGTGTGTGTACCCCCAATCCAAGAGTGAGCTGGTCGCTGAGTTGGTGGCTGACGTAAACGTTCGGCGGCAGGAAGGTCTGCTTCTCCTGGTCCGCAGTGATCCCGGTGAGGACACCGGTTCCGGAGAAATCACCCGACGGCATGATGACCGTGCCACCAAGGTAGATCTGCGTTCCCTCGAGCATCGCCAGGCCGGCGGGATTGTAGAACATCGCCGACGGGTCACTTGGGCACGCCGCGAAGGCGCTCGCGCGACCCATCGCCCGGGCGCCCTGTTCGTAGATACTGAAGGCCCCAGCTTGTGCAGAGGACAGCGGTAGGGCCAGCATGCATCCCACGGCACAGATACCGAGGATTGCTCGCGCTCTGCTCATCCGTACCTCCTTGTAGGACGGAAGTTCGTGTCGTATTCGCTCCGCCGGGGCGTCTACCCGCGGCTGCCGTGTACGAACGGCGACGATATCCCCCCTGAGCCCGCATGTCAACGCCGCCGCACACTTCCCTCAGCTACGCGCGCCGTCGGCCGCTTGTTGCATCCACTTCAGGTCGATAGCAGCGGAGATCACCGGCCGGCGGCGGCGCGCTCCTCGGACTCCCGCCGTCTGATCGTCACCCGCCGCCGTCTTGACGTCCCGGCACGCCCTCTCTACTCTGCCGATCATGAACCCCACCGATCCCGAAACCGCCTCCGGTCCGCTCTTCCTGCGCCGGGGTGAGGACTGGGACATCCCCCAACCCCTGGCGCGGATCCTGGCCTGGACCATGGATGCCGTCGCCTCGGTGGTCATCACGCTCTGTCTGTATCGATTCGTGGGCGGGTTCCTGCTGAATGTGTTCGATCATGACTCCTTCCTGGGCCTGACCCTCGCGAACTCGCTGTGGTTCATCGGCGGCTTGGGGTACTGGGTCATCACACCGGCCTGGAGCGGCGCCACACCGGCGAAGATGCTCTTCAACCTGCGGATCGTCCCGCTCGCCGAGGCTCCGCTCACCCCCGTGCAGATCGTCATGCGCGAGGTCCTCGGTCACGCGGCCATGATCGCCTCGGCCGGGCTGGGTTTCCTGGCGGCGCTGCGCGATCCCGATGGACGCGGTCCGAACGACCGGATCGCGGGTACCCGGCTGATTCAGTTCACGGCCTCACGGCCCGAACTCTACCGGATCCAGGACCTGCAGGCGGCGCCTGAAGAGGTCGACACCTACGTCAGCTACACGGTCCAGGTCCTGGAGGCTCCGCCGGCTTCGCCCGGAGCGCCGGAACCGGCCCCACCCGGAGCGCCGGATTCCCCTCCCACCCCGTCATCCACCCACCCTCAGGCGGCCGCCCGTTCCCGCCCGGGGGAGAGCTTCTACGCCCGCCAGGGAGCCGGAACGGCCTGGGAGCGCAAACAGCAGGCCGCCCTCGGGCCGACCGTGGCCGAGATCAGCGAGGCTCTGCACCGTACCGCCGGACTGGTGCGCGACGGCCAGCTCATGCCGAAGGTCCTGGAACGGAAGCGGACCGAGTTCATCGAGCAGCTCGCCCGCGTGAGGCTCGGGGATGATCCGACCGCGGCCGTGCGGGCCGTCGTCGAACTGGGCAGAGCGGGCATCCTGGAACGCGAGCAGCTGGAACTGGCCCGAGATATCCTGAAGAAGCGTCTCAGCAAGCAGCGCACCGATCCATGAAAAAAAGAGGAGGTCCGCCCATGGCTCCCGGACCCGGTATCACCCTGGACACCTCGAAAGAGCCCGCCCTGCGCATCATCCTGCTGCCCAAGGACACCAACGGGGCCGGCACGATCTTCGGCGGCGCGATCCTGAGCTACCTAGATCTGGCCGGTGCCGTCGAGGCGCGCCGGCATCGCAACAGCCTGTTCGTTACCGTGGCGATGCGCGAGATCGAATTCCACCAGCCGGTCTATGTCGGTGACGTCGTCTCCTTCTACACCGAAACCCGGCGGGTCGGGACCACCTCGGTTACCGTCGGAGTTCGGGTCGAGGCCATCAGGATCCGGGGCGCAGAAGCGGGGCAGCGGATCCACGTCACCGAGGGTGAAGTCGTCTACGTGGCGATGGATGAGGCGGGGAACAAGGTCCCGCTCCGGGAGGGCTGAGACGGTTCCCGACCGGACAGGCGCTTTCCGGTTCCGGCAGCCCTTTGAACGTCATTCCCTCCTCTGGTACACTATCGGTTCATTATCAGTCTTCCGCGTCCATCCGGTACGAGGAGAGAATTGCTGTGAGCGCCCACCCTCTCATCTATCTGGAACAGAGCAAGCATGAGATCGTCCGGGCCTGGGCCGATCTGCTGCACGAATCGAACTCCCTCTATGCCACCCGCCCGGTCGAGGAACTGCGCGCCACCACCGGGGAAGCGTTCGACGCCAACCTCATCGCCATCAAGGCTCAGGATTTCGATCCGCTGAACGATTTCATCACCTCGATCGCGGGGCTGCGGGCAGCGATGGGATTCTCCGAACACGAAGTGGTGGACGCCTTCCGCGCCTTCCGAAAACTGGGTTCCGACCGGCTCCTGGAAGGGCTTATGAGCGACGAGGTCGAGGTCGAGCCCGTCTCCGACGTCCTCGACGCCATCTGCCAGGTCGTGGACTACTCGATCCTGCGCTTCAGCGAGATCTACTACACCGCCCGGGCGCGGCAGAAGAGCTGAATCGGCAGGCGTTCAGAGTTTCTCCAGGATCCATCGCCAGGCCGGAAATACATCTACCCGGCCGCCTTCCAGGGCGATCGTTTCTTCATCCTCCAGAGTCACGACTTCCGCCTCATCGACTCCCAGTTCCCGCATGGCCTCATGCACGGCATTCAACTCTCGTTCCCTGGTGGCGGGATCGGCAAGAGACGTACAGACCTGGATCAGGCGTTCAACACGTCCATCAACAGGATCGCCGAGAACGAAATCGACCTCTTTCCCGGTGGCGGTCACATAGTATGAAAGCGCTCCCTCAAAGACCCAATCCAACCGCCGCCGGAGTTCCAGGTACACCATGTTCTCGAGACGGGCTCCCCGGTCGACCGCGGTAACGAACGACATGGCCCGTACCAGTCCCGGATCGATCGCATAGATCTTGCGGGGATTCACCTGCCGCGCTTTCAGCGATTTCCTGAAGATGCTGACCGGGAAGACCAGGAAGGCATCTTCGAAATAATCGAGGAGAGCATGGAGCGTGTTCTTGGAGACCGATACCGCCTGGGAACGGAACTCATTGTAGACTCTATTGATCGAAAACAGACGTGCTGAGGACTGCAGGAGCCTGCGGGCGAAGAAGCGGGTGGCGGTACTGTTCTCGATGCCATGACGTTCGACAATATCCCGCAGGAGAACCAGTTCCACGTAATCCTGCAGAACACGGATCCGATCCCGCTCGTCGATATCCTGGACCTCAGGGAATCCCCCCACATCAAGGTATCGAAGGAAATGCGCCTGCAACCTGGTCCGCTGGGCCGCCCCCGGCGGCCAGGACACCGGTATCGGGATTCCGGCATGATGCAGGCTTTCACCGAAGCTGAACGGCAGCACTTCGACGCTGATCCCTCTGCCTCTCAGGACGGATGCGACTTCGGTCGAGAGCATTTTCGCAGATGATCCGCTCAGCAAGAGCCGGGTGTTCTCAGTATCAAGCACCCGGCGGATGAATCTCTCCCACCCGGGGACAACCTGGATCTCATCAAGGAATATGTGGCTCGTCTTTTCCCGAGCTTCCGGATTGAAGCGGTAGAATGTCTCGAGCACCCGGTCCAGGAAGCCGCTCTGGGTCGTATCCAGACGATCGTCCTCCAGATTCAGATAGAGAAGATCTTCTTTCTCCACTCCCTCACCGAGCAGGCGCTTCATCTCCTGGTAAAGGAGATATGTCTTCCCCGAGCGCCTCATCCCGATGACGACGTCAGCCTTCCCCTGGATGGCCGGGCATCGGATATCACGTGGGGTCATGTCCGGGAGAGGTCGCTCCCGGAAGTCGGAGATGAGGTATTCCACTATATCCATGACATTCCCCAATTATCCCTGTGACAGGGACATATTCATATATAATTGTCCTTATGACAAGGACAAAAACGCGGGTTCCGACGATTCGAAATTTGGCGGAATTCTGGCGGAAATTAAAAACGCGGGTTCCGGCGATCCGTCGTAAACCCGCGTCTTTATTGGTGGCCTGTACGGGATTCGAACCCGTGTTACCGGCGTGAGAGGCCGACGTCCTCAACCCCTAGACGAACAGGCCGGAAGTTGGCTGCGGGGCAGGGATTCGAACCCCGATTCCACGGTCCAG